>NZ_CAWPRX010000180.1:0-4929 GCF_963890365.1 Tychonema sp. LEGE 07196
GGAATGGGGAATGGGGAATTGTTGGCTGTTGGCTGTTGGCTGTTGGCTGTTGGCTGTTGGCTGTTGACTGTTAACTGTTGACTGTTGACTGTTAACTGTTGACTAATAACAACTAACAACTAACAACTAACAACTAACAACTAACAACTAACAACTAACAACTAACAACTAACAACTAACAACTAACAACTAACAACTAACAACTAACAACTAACTAAATCATTTCTTCCGAAAATTCCAAGCGGGAACAAACTTAGAATCTCCCCAAACGCCGCGGCGATTTTTCTTAGCTTCGGCTTCCGCTTGTTCCACAATACTTGCACTAGGACAGTTTTTTAAGTAAGGACGGTAAACCATTGCTAATCCTTCGCGCAGCAAAACTTCTTGGGCAAATGTGCCGTTTGGCAAGCGAACTTCGCTAATTTTGCGACCGTAGCGATCGGTATCGGTGACAGTCAAAATAACGCGCCCGCCCCCTTTTTTGACTAGCTGCTGCATTCTTTGCTCGGCTAGATTTCCCCACTTAAACTGATTCTTATCTGCTGCTTTTTTACTGTTTTTTTCAGCGTTCGTGTGGGCAATTTCCGGTGCGTCTATACAAGCAAAACGCACTTTGATATCCTTCCCGGCGCTATCGCTGGCGACAAGGGTGTCGCCGTCGCTGACTCGTTTCACAGCATAATTGTTGGGCGGTAGCTTTTGCGGACAACCGGAGAGTAGGAACAGCAGAAAAAGTGCACTCAAGCTGGTGATTTTAGGAGAAAGGGTGATTTTGGTTGGGTTCATATTTCTGTCTGTTTATTTAGTTTCCATCCAATTTTGCCCCGCGTGGATGTCAACTATTAGCGGTACGCTAAGCGGCAGAGCATTTTCCATCGCCGTTCTAATTTTTGGCTGCAATTCTTCCCATTCATCGGGAGGTACTTCAAAGATTAATTCGTCGTGAACTTGCAATAACAGCCGCGCCTGATAGTTTTGCAAAATTTTGTCTACCTCAATCATGGCAAGTTTAATGATATCTGCACTTGAGCCTTGAATCGGTGCGTTGGCTGCAGCCCGCAAAGATTGGGCGTCATTTCTGTTGAGAGATTTAAGTAGGCTGGAGTGAATGTCTTCGGGGTTGCGACGTTCTTTTTTAAACTCAGCGAGTGTTGGGCTCTCGAAGTTTAGGTAGCGGCGGCGGCCGAGAATTGTGGAAACGTAGCCTAGGGCGATCGCCTCTTTTTTTACTTTCTCCAAATATTCAAAAACCTTACTGTAACGCTCGTTAAATCGTTCAATAAACTTTTTCCCGTCTGCCGAAGACTTGCCCATCGATCGCCCAAACTTGATCGCCCCCATACCATAGATGACCCCAAAATTAATCGTTTTCCCAAACCGTCTTTCATCCGGCGTTACTTCCTCTTTTTCAAACAGCAGTTGAGCCGTCACCGTATGCACATCTCGGTTATTTTGGTAAGCTTCAATCAACACCGGTTCTTGACTCAAATGAGCCAAAATTCGCAGCTCAATTTGAGAATAGTCAGCCGACACCATCAGCCAACCAGACTCCGGTAAAAAAGCCTTGCGAATTTGCCGCGAAAACTCGGTGCGGATGGGAATATTTTGTAAATTGGGATTGGAAGAAGAAAGCCGACCCGTACCCGTTGCAGCTTGGTTAAAATCTGTATGTACTCGCCCGGTATCCCCACGTACTAACTGCGGCAAAGCATCGACATAGGTTGATTTTAATTTGGATAATGTTCGGTACTCTAATAAATCGTCTACAATCGGGTGGTCTCCTTGCAATTTATCCAAAACAGCGGCATCTGTAGAGTATCCCGTCTTTGTTTTGCGAGATTTTTTCTGAAACTGTTCGGGGATTTTTTCTAACAAGATTTCGCTTAATTGTTTGGGCGAACCTAAATTAAACTTTCTCCCCGCTGCTTCATAGGTATTTTCTTCAAGTTGGGCTAATTTTATTTCTAGCTCTTGCGAGAGGGTATTGAGATAAGCTGAATTAATGCGAATTCCGCAGTATTCCATTTCAGCTAAAACTGGCTCTAAAGGCTGTTCTACTTTCAGCAGTAAATCCTGCAATGACTTTCCCGGAAAGCTAGCTTCATCAGCTTTATCCAATTCTGCTCTAAGTTTACTTACTAACCCAAATGTGGTGTGAACATCCATACCGCAGTAGTCAGCTACTTTCACAATGCTGATGTCAGCAATTGTTTTGTTTTTGGGTACTAATTCCTTGTAGCTTTCTGCGACAATGCCTAAGTAGTGCCTTGACAATTCGCTGAGACTGTGACTGGTTTCTGGATTGAGTACGTAACTGGCTAGCATGGTGTCAAATACGACTCCAGCGAGTTTGATTCCTTGACAGCGCAGGATCAGGCGATCGAATTTAGCATTTTGCAGCGCCTTGGGATAATTTTCGCTTTCCAAAATCGGACGCAAAGCATTTAAAGCCGTGGCTTTGTCCAAGTTTTTACCCGTTTTGTGTCCCGTGGGAATGTAAGCTAAATCTTGTTCACCGGTTCCCCAACAGCAGCCAATTCCTACTAATTCGGCATCTCGCGGTTCGAGGGCGGTGGTTTCGGTATCCCACGCCACGGGCGAGTTTTTGTCGGTGTGGGTTTCTAGCAGTTGGACTAATTCGTTTAACTGTTCTATTGTTTGAATGATTCGGGGTTGGATTGGCAGTTTGTTTTTTTGTTGCGCGGCTTTGGTTTCTGCCGCACTAAAAAACCACAATTCGTCTGCTTCTGAAATTTCAGAACTTGCAGCGGAAAAATCATTTGAATTATCAGCGTTAGGCAATTCAGAGACTGTAACTTCTCCCTTTTTCCGAACATCCGTTAAATCCGTTACAGAATCCGCTGCCGAACCTTCCCTCCGAACATCCGTTAAATCCGTTACAGAATCCGCTGCCGAACTTTCTTTTTCCGCACCGCCGAACCGCTTTTGAATTTGTTTAACTTTGGTTAAAAATGTTTTGAATTCCAACTTTTCCAGCATGGGAATCAAGGCTGATTCATCAAAACCTATAAGCTGGCAATCTTCTAAGTTGATTTCTAAGGGAACGTCTTGGACAATTGTCGCCATCTTCTGAGAATGATAGGCGGCTTCTTTGCCTTCTTCTAGCTTTTTCTTGGTGGCGTTTTTAATCTCATCAATGGCTGCATAAATTCCGTCGAGGGTGTTGTAAGCTTCTAGCAATTGCAGGGCGGTTTTGTCGCCGATGCCTTTGACTCCGGGAATGTTGTCGGATTTGTCGCCGCACAAAGCTTTATAATCTATTACTTGTTCGGGCAAAATACCGAGTTTTTCTTTAACTTGTTCGGGGCCGTATTCTTGAGATTTGCCTTTTCCCGATCGCCTGAGCTCGTCGGTACTCAAATACAAGACGCTGATGTTTTTGTCGGTTTCTACTAATTGAAACAAATCTCGATCGCCCGTGAGGATTTTAACCGCATAACCGGCGGCGCTGGCTTTGTTGGCTAAAGTTCCCAAAACATCGTCAGCTTCGTAGCCCTCAGCGGTGACTGCTGGCAAATTGAGATAGGTGAGGAGTTCTTGCAGGTTTTTGAGATCGGGAATAAAATCTTCGGGAGTTTCGGGACGACCTGCTTTGTAAGTTTCGTCTGCTTCGTGGCGAAAAGTGGGCGTGGCGAGGTCAAAGGCGATCGCCATGTACTGGGGATCGTGGGCGGCCATAACTTCCAGCAGCGACTTGAGAAAGCCAAAACAGACGCTGGTGGGAATGCCTGTGGTAGTTCGCAAGCCTCCGTCTCGACTTTTGGCGAAGGCGAAGTAGGAACGAAAGGCCAGGGAGTGGCCGTCAACTAAGATGAAGGTGGGAGCTTGATTTGCCGACACTGACACAGATTGCGATCGCGCGAAAGTATTTTCTCATTGTAGCCAGTTGTGATGCCTGTTTCAAAAAATAACGCAACTGCTAATAAGCTCTAAACCCTTGTACAATCAGTTATTCGCAATTCTCAAATCAAAAATATCAAATCTTTTTCAGTGCGAAAATCGACTCGGTAGCAGACTTGAGAACGCTTGACGCTCGATCGCGATCGGCTGATTGTGCAGCTTGCCTGAGAATGCTAAAAGATAAGAAGTACGATTCCCGATCGGGATAGCTAAGTGCTATCGCACAGGCTTCGCCAACGCACGCGCGTAAATTTACGAATACCTGCATATCGAAGCCTATGGCTGACATTAATCGATGCTACGAAATCCTCGAAATTGAGCCTGGAGCTTCCTTAGAAGAAATTAAACGCGCTTACAGGGATTTAGCGTTTGTGTGGCATCCCGATCGGTTGCCCCCTGGCGATCGCCTGCAACAAAAAGCTGAACAAAGATTAATAGAAATTAATCAAGCTTACGAAGAGTTGGTGTTGTTTCTCAGTCAGCCGGAATCGCAGTCGATCGACAAACCGTTTCAGCAGCCACAGCCTGCGCCACCCCCAGCGCCGCCGGAAAAGCCGCTGAGAAGGCGTTCGGGAAAATCAGCCGGCAGGCACGGTTCCCAGCGCCGTCAAACCCGCCCCAAAGCCTCATCCCAAAAAGTTTCAACTCAAAACAACTCTTTAAGCAAGAAACAATTTACCACTAAAAATAGACAAACCGAGCGGGGAAGAAAGCCTTCGGGGCGCAGCGCCGCGAGGAAAGCGCGGCGAGTTCAAAACAGTCTAAAGCTTACTACCCCGAAAAGGAAAAAAGAGTTTCCGACTCAATATTCCAAACCGCAGCCATCTCAAAACAGTTTAACTTTCCCTTGGGGCCCACTGGCGATCGCCGTGGCGAGTTACGCTGTGACGGGCTGCATTTTGACAAAATATCAGGCCCCCCTGTGGATGTCGGCTTTAATCTGGGGTGCGGATTGGCTGTGGGCCCCAAGGGAAAGTTAAACTGTTTTGAGATGGCTGCGGTTTGGAA
>NZ_CAWPRX010000181.1:0-4926 GCF_963890365.1 Tychonema sp. LEGE 07196
GGGTTGGGGTGGGGTAAAAAGTTTACGATTCATTTAGGATTGCTATATTACGGGCTTGTCTGTTTTTGAACTAAACCCGGTTTCTCCTGTCTAGTTTGGTAAAATAACCGCTCTCCCGCGAGCAGCAGCCAGCAAACGGCTAACGTACCGGCAAGTTTGAAACTTTGCCGGGAACTTTTATGATTGAAAACCGTCTCTCGGCGGATGATTTTCTGTTGTCGATCGCCTAAATTAAAGAAAATATTCCCCACACAAGTTGATACCATTTTTCTAAAATCGTGCAACACTCTTCGACCCCCCCTAGCCCCCCTTGTAAAGGGGGGGGACAAGAACACTGTTGCATTCTTTTTTAAAATTGGTATGACTAAATGTACTAACTACTATCCTGATTATTTTCATAGGTTTAGCTCCGTCGCTGCTGTCTTTGTGGGTGATGCGATCGGCCCCAAGCCCGAGATAGAATTGCAGCGGCCGGGCTGGCGGTAGCAAAAATACCTGCGCGAAATCAACTAGCAACGGTCGATCGCACTTACGTAGAAGACCTCGGTTATGCGATCGGCGATATCACTTGCGAGTATAACGCCCGCTCTAATTAGATCCGTTGTGCAGTCAACCCTTCAGGGCCCTGTCTTGATTGTCGGTACTATCAAGCCAGAACTCTTGACGTTCGCGGTGAAAAGATATAGCTTGTAATGGGGCTACTATCTACGTAAATTTGCTGATGCAGTAATTGATAAGTTAGTATGTACTTAAGTGTAAGGATTGTTGCTGGATCTTTTTCAGCACAAGCCGTGCCAAAACTCAGCAATTAAAAATTAATCGAGCAGTATTGCTTGGTTACAGTTGCTATAAGTGGCAGACTGCGATGCGGTGCTTTTCTAGTTGAGGACTTGCACCCAAAAACCAGGTTTAGAGAATAAATCTGAGTTTGGTGGCGAAAAATCTAGGATCAAGCCAGTTCCTAGTCTCCTAGACGCCCTCCTGCAGTTGAAAAAATGAGCGAATAAAAATCGCCAGTAGCTGACAAACACATCTGCAACTCGATTTCTGCAAAACATCATGAAAAATTGTGTACAAACAATTGTCCCGACCATTAACCTCAAACATAAACTCGCTAGAAGACTATAAGTTGACAGTTTGAGTGAGAAGTTTCTTGCTAGCTGTACCAATCTGTTTTTGTGCAAATAAACGCAGTCTCAAACCAGAATTGTTGTCTCCAGACTGCAACTCATAAATTTTTAAGACACCTCGTCGCTACAGGGTATGTATGTTTCAGTTTAATCGCAGGTTTTGGATGCTGTCGGTCTAATTATGTCCCGGCCGCTTTCTAGCAATCCCATCCTTAATTCATCTCTTTGGGCGATTGCGAACGGGGCTAGCGCACCAAAACTCAAGAAACCGGGTTTTTTACCGGGAGTGAGGGCTGCAAGGAACTCTTTTTGTCTGTCAAGCCCGGTTTCTTAGTTCAGAAATAGTGAAATTTCTCTACCCGTAAACTGCATTGGACGATCGACAGAAACCTCATAAAATAAACTTTTGAGAATTATTGTTATTGTCTGTTGCCGGATGTAAGAAATTTGCGAGTATAAAAATACACTCGATCGCCAAAATCGAATGCGAAATATCTCCCAATAGATAGATTGGTGGAATTTAATTTCCCTATCTTCAGCGGTTGCGCGGGCTATATTTGCAATGCTATCAAAGAGCAAGATAGCACAGTTTTGTGCTGAGTAAAATAAGCCTCTTGCTCTCGATTACATTCAAGCTGCAGAGCTGATAACTCTGCAATCCAAGCTTTTTTTTTCGATGTCGCTATCATCTTGAAACGGGCATCTTACGGCAGTTATTATTCAGGAAATTCTACCATGCAAAGCATCTGCAACAAACCAATTTTCACAACCCAAAAAGTAAGCAATACCACCGCAAGCCTTACTAACAAAAAATCCCGAATAACAGCAACTGATCCCGTTCAAAAAATACAACAAGTAAATGGAGACTGGTGTTTGTATTCCTCAAAAAACGATGAGGGCGCGGGAATTGGGAACTCCCAAACAGAATTTTTGCCAGCAACAGAATCGCCGATCGCCCCGAGTGTAAAAAATGTGCTGTTCCTCGATGCCAGAGTAGAGCAATACGACAGCTTGGCAAGCGGAGCAACAGCAGGTACAGAAGTATTTATACTCGACTCGCAGCGGGATGGAGTCGAGCAAATTACTAAAATTTTGGCTAGTTGTAGCAATTTAGACAGCCTGCAAATAATTTCTCACGGTCGAGAAGCAGCAGTGCAACTAGGGTCGATCGCCCTGAGCAGCGACAACATAGAAACCTACAGCCATTTGTTGCAGCAGTGGGGAAAAAGCATCAGCGAGAGAGGAGCTATCTTGTTGTGCGGGTGCAGCGTCGCAGCCGGAGAAAGCGGCCGGGCCTTCGTGCGGCGGCTGAAGGCAATTAGTGGTGCAGATATTGCAGCCTCCGACAACTTGACGGGGAGCGCGGCAATAGGCGGCGACTGGAAATTAGAATTTGCGACAGGGGAAATCGAGGCGAGTATCGCCATTGAAAAAGCAGCGCTCGAAGCATACAGCTACACCCTAGGCACATTAGTTAACGAAACTTTCAAGAACGCCACAGTTAGGGGGCCTTGGATTTACGGGGGAACAGGCGGTGCGCTGTTCAATCCGGCTGGGGGGCCAGCATCTTCTCAAGATATCCCCGGCATTACCGGAGGGACTGTATCCGGCATACTTCCGGCAGTCGGAGGCAGTGTTCCAGGCGATGGCGCCCTGCGATTAACTCCAGCAGTAAACAACCGGGAAGCCTTCGTCATCTACAACAACCCCATTCCTTCAACCGACGGTATCAGAGTTAAGTTTGATTTTTATTCCTACGGTTCAAGCCAGCAATTTCCGTCTCCGCAAGGCTTTATTAGCCCTCAGCCAGGAGACGGGCTGGGTTTCTTCTTGATTGATGGCACTGTTAGCCCAACCAGGACTGGGGGTTTTGGCGGTTCTCTGGCTTATGCTCCACGAACGGGTACACCCGGTATTGACGGAGGTTATTTAGGCATTGGGCTTGACGAGTTTGGCAATTTTTCAACATCCACAGAAGGGCGCTCTGGCCCGGAGCCTCCTTCGATTCCCGGCTCCTCTATTGGTTCTTTCAGACCTGATTCAGTAACTATTAGAGGAAATCAAGCAAATAGTTATTCGTTTTTAACAAATGCGATCGTTCCCTTCGGCATCGATAACATTCCTACGAGCATTGACTTTAGTGGCCCTGTTGCCGGCAGCAGTTTTAATTTCAGCAATACGTTCACGAGCGATCGCAATGCAGCCAAAAGAGCCGTTCAAGTTACCCTAAATCCATCTAACGACAAGGTGGATCCCAATCGCCTCAGCGTTGCCTTCGATAGGGATTTTGACGGCACCTACGAAACTACAGTGCTCGACATCCCCAACTTGGCAACCAAAAACGGCCCAGTACCGCCAATTTTCAAATTTGGTTTTGGCAGTTCCACAGGAGGTGCCAACAACATTCACGAACTTCAAAACCTGGTAGTCGAGACGGTAAATCCTCCGACTATCTCGGCTGACGTGAGCACGATCAAGACCGGCCCTGCGTTCATCAAGCCAGGGGGCAGCATTACCTACACGATTACAACTGTCAACAAAGGGCCAGCACCGGCTAGAAACGTCAAGATTCAAGACGAAATACCTTTTGAACTGCTCATTCCCCCCGGAAACCCGCCAATTCTCAATCTCTCGGATAATGGCACTTACCAGAACCAAACGAAGTCTGTCACCTGGCCTGTAGTTCCCGTTCTCAATCCCGGCGAGACTCTCACTTACAGCGTGACAGTTAATGTGCGGTCTGATTTACCTGTCGGTACCACTTTTTCTAACATTGCATTCAGCAATAGCTCGACTTTCGACCCTGACCTCAGCAACAACACCGCTATATTCCCGCCGGGGCAAGTCGATGGGCCTGGTGTAGTCTTTACCACAATTGTCAATACAGTCGCGGATGTAGTCACTACCAAGAGCGGCAATCTGACTGCTGCGGCCGGGTCAACCGTCACCTACACGCTGAACACGACTAATAGAGGGCCCGACCCAGCCATCGACGTGACCATCACTGACAGCATTATTCCGGGTTTAACAGGAGTCAGCTTTTCCAACGGCGGGAGCTATGACGCACAAACCGGCATTGTCTCGTTTCCACCGGTGGCGACGCTGGCAAACGGGGCGACTGAGCCCCGCACCGTCAGTTTCGTTGCGCCAGCCACGCTTAACACCATCAGCAACACGGCTCGGAGCCGATCGGCGACTCCCGACCCGAACAACCGTAACAACAACGGCTCCACCACCAACAAAGAGGGAACTCCGACCAACTCTAGTGTTACGACAACTATTACGCCCAACGCCGATCTGGCAACCACCAAAACCGGCTCTACCACTGCTATCCCCGGCAGCTCGGTCAGCTACAGCATCGCCACACTCAACAACGGCCCCAGTCCGGCACAAGCTGTAACCATCACTGACAGCATCGTTCCCGGATTAACGGGAGTCACGGCATCTAACGAGGGCACTTACGATGCAGTGACAGGAATTGTTACCTTCCCACCCGTGGCGATCGCCAACGGTGAGACAGTCAACCGGACGATCGGCTTCACAGTACCCCTGACAGCAACTTCCATCAGCAACACTGCCAGAAGTAGCTCGATCACTCCCGACTTGACTCCTGGCAACAACAACGGTACCGACCCCAACGCCACCGTGTCCACCAGCGTCAGTCCTGCGGCCGATATTGTCACCCAAAAGACTGCTCCGGCAACCATCGAGGCGGGCGATACGCTGATTTATACCATTACTACTAGCAACAACGGCCCTAGTACCGCGACCAACGTAGTCATCACCGACAGCCTGA
>NZ_CAWPRX010000182.1:0-55126 GCF_963890365.1 Tychonema sp. LEGE 07196
GAAGTAGCCCCCCCTTGGTAAGGGGGGGTTGGAAGGGTATGGGAAGTAGCCCCCCCTTGGTAAGGGGGGGCTAGGGGGGGTGAATTTACCGGGCGTGAATGGGGATGTTGTGCGCCCGAAGCCTTTGAAAAACGCCTCGGCCAAATGCAAATAGTTCTGCAAAACCAAGACAACCGCGAACACGACATCCTCGACTCCGACGATTATTATCAATTCCAAGGCGGAATGACGGCGGCAATTCGCAATTTGCAAGGCAAAAATCCTGAAACTTATTTCGGCGATAATTCGATTCCCGAAAATCCGAAAGTGCGAAAACTGAAAGAAGAAATAGCGCGGGTTTATCGCAGCAGGGCGGTAAATCCGAAATGGATTGAGGGGGCGATGCGCCACGGTTATAAAGGTGCTTTTGAAATTGCTGCAACGGTGGATTTTTTGTTTGCTTACGATGCGACGGCAAATTGTGTAGAAGATTTTATGTATGAAGGAATTGCAGAGGCTTACATTTTTGATGAAAAAGTGCAGGGATTTATCCAAGAAAACAATCCTTGGGCGCTGCGAGATATGGCGGAAAGATTGTTAGAAGCTCGCCAGCGGGGGTTGTGGAAGAGTGCCGATCGGGATACTCTTGATAAATTGCGATCGATCGCCCTGCAAGCCGAAGCAGTCATCGAATCCCATACAGAAATACGCAATTAAAGGCGCGATCGCACCGAGAGAATTTTGACTGTTTGCGGTAATATCTACTAATGTTTCGCCAACGGTGAAAGCTGTATGATTCGCCGCTATATTGCTATCCTGAGCACTAACATCTTAAAACTTACCTGCGCCGCCGCAGCCGCGATCGCCCTAACAGCCGGATGTTCGCAGCCCAACCCGCCCAAAAACTCCGGGGCATCTCACACCACCGAACCGGCAGCCCTAGCAGAGCCGCCAAGCTCTGTGTTGGCTCGAAACCCCAACAAAACCCAAAAATCCCTCAGCGCTGCTTCCTGCACCCAAAACGACCCATTTGCGGAGTCAATTAGCTTTGCCACCCAAGCTTCTAATTTGGCTCAATCAGCCAATTCCAAAGAAGACTGGGACGAAGTGGCAGCCCTGTGGGTGCAAGCCGTCGCTTGGATGCAAGCGGTTCCCCCCGGCAGTCCCCGGCGGGCGTTTGCCGAGAAAAAAGTCACCGAGTACACGAAAAACCTGGTTTATTCGCAACAGCAAGCGAGCGCAACCCGATCGCAAGCCGCCAGTACAGTTAGTTTCAGCAGCGATTTGCTCAACGAACAACTAGAACTTTACCTATCCTACGTTGCGACTGTCGGGCCGCCAGATGTTTTGATTGTCGGCAGTTCCCGCGCCTTGCAAGGCGTCGATCCCAAACAGCTAAAACAAGCTTTGGCGGCGTCCGGGCGTCCGGGCTTAAAAATATTTAATTTTGCAATCAACGGCGCAACTGCACAAGTAGTTGACTTTCAACTGCGGCGGCTGTTGAAGCCGGATTATTTGCCTCAAATGATTGTCTGGGCCGACGGCGTGCGGGCATTTAACAGCGGCCGGGACGATCGCACTTTTAATTCAATCGTCGATTCACAAGGCAGCCAACTTTTAGCAGCGGGCATTCGTCCCAAACTCCCGTCTGGTGAACCCAACGTGATTCCCCGATGTTACAAATTCCCGCAGCCCTGTGGTGGTGGTGGCGGCGGTGGCGGTGGCGGCGGTGGTATTTTCCGCAGAGCTCAGGCAGGAGGCGGGGAAGAGGCGGGCCCCACAATCAAATTCCTCTCTGGTGGAACGGAAATCTTGCCCGTTGTCTATGATGCAGCGCAGCCGACAACAGTAGCAATCAGACAAGTCAGCGCACTCGCAAATGCGATCGACTCCAACGGATTCATGGCCCTATCGGCGCGCTACAATCCCAACACCTATTATCAAGAACGCCCCTACGTTTCAGGTATGTACGATCGCGACTACGAAAACTTCAACCTCGGCGGAAAACAAGCAACAGCCTTTAACTCAGTGGTAGCATTTACCAAAACGCGCAAAATCCCCCTAATTTTCGTCAATTTACCCCTCTCCGACGACTACTTAGATCCCGCGCGACTGCAGGCAGAACAGCAGTTCCGGCAGCGAATGCAGCAACTCTCGCAGCAACAAGGCTTCGCTTTCCGCGACTTGTCCCAGCGGTGGCCCGGCCGCAACGACTTTTTTTTCGATCCAAGCCACCTCAACCGTTTTGGGGCGATCGCCGTTTCTCGCCTGCTAGCATCCGATACCAGCATTATCTGGCCGCGCCCCAAATCCCGAATCAATGACGGATGATGCGATTTTAGATTTTAGATTTTAGATTTTAGATTGGGGAATTTCTAGTTTTCTCGTTACCAGACTCTGCCTGGTAACGCAGATCCGGAGGCCCTGCCTCCAAATTCCGAACAATGTTGCAAAATATAAATTAGACTTATGGCGTAAATATTTGATTGATAGGAAAACCGCAGATCGACGCAGATCGACGCCGATAATTTCAAAATAGGAGAGCGAGTTTTGCAATCTGGTCTAGTCTAAAATCTCACAATCCAAAATCCAAAATCCAAAATCTAAAATAGATAGGTTGTGCAACTAAAACAAGTAATTATCGCCCACAAAGCCCGAGACATCCACGCCCAGAAGTGGGCAGAACAATGCGCCCGCCAGTTAGAAAGTCGCGGGTGTCAAGTTTTGATGGGCCCTAGCGGCGCGAAAGATAATCCGTATCCGGTGTTTTTAGCTTCTAGCAACAGCCGCATAGATTTAGCCGTGGTTCTGGGGGGCGACGGTACGGCCCTGGCTGCAGCGCGGAATTTAGCTGCTGACGGCATCCCGATTTTGGCGGTGAATGTGGGGGGACATCTGGGTTTTTTAACTGAGTCTTTTGATGATTTCCAGAATACTGACGAGATTTGGGACAGACTGGCGGAAGACAGATATGCTGTGCAGAAGCGGATGATGTTGCAGGCGGCGATTTTTGAGGGAAACAGAACCAATCTCGAACCCCAAAGCGATCGATTTTTGGCACTCAATGAAATGTGCATTAAACCAGCTTCTGCCGATCGAATGCCGAGCTGTATTCTAGAAATGGAAGTTGACGGCGAAGTAGTCGATCAATACCAAGGCGACGGCTTAATTGTGGCAACTCCCACCGGTTCAACTTGCTACACCGCCTCCGCCAACGGGCCGATTATTCATCCCGGAATGGATGCGATCGCAGTTACTCCAATTTGCCCTTTAAGCTTATCGAGTCGGGCTGTAGTTTTGCCGCCCGGTTCAGTCGTCAGCATTTGGCCCTTAGCAGATTACGAACTCAGTACAAAACTCTGGACAGACGGCATTTTGGGTACTGCAATTTGGCCGGGACAGCGCGTAGATGTGCGGATGGCAGAGTGCGAAGCCAAGTTTATCATTTTGCGGGAAAACTATTCTTATTACGGCACTTTGAGGGAAAAACTGCAATGGGCAGGAGCTAGAATTAAGTACAGCAACAATCACCGCAATTAATCGATATTATTAATGTAGCAAATGTTTGAATTATTAAATTTTCGTTTCTAATCGGTTTTTGCTTTGAGATAAATCTTTGGTTATCACTTTCCTTTAATTGCAAAAACGCACTTGTGAAAAAAAATCAGCGCCTGCTATCGTTATAAAAAATTTACAATTATGGATCGTCAGCAATCAGCCCTTAACCTGCGGTGATTTCAGGATGAATTGCACCCAAACGGAGGCCGAAGTCAGAATCCTTAAGATATAGAAAAGAATCAGTTATCAAAACAGGCAAGCGTGGTAAATTCTAACCCACACTAGGCGATCGATTAGCGATATTTTCAAGAGGAGTGTAACAATGGCTGCATTAAAAGTCGGCATCAACGGATTTGGTCGCATCGGACGGCTAGTCATGCGTGCCGGCATCAAAAACCCCAACATCGAATTTGTCGGCATTAACGACTTAGTTTCGCCAGAAAATCTGGCTTATCTTTTCAAATACGACTCCACCCACGGAATTTATGACGGCGAAGTTGAAGGTAAGCCAGACGGTATCATCGTTGACGGAAAATTTATCCCCTGTACGTCAATTAGAAATCCAGCCGAATTGCCTTGGGCTAAAACAGGTGCAGATTATGTTGTAGAATCTACGGGATTGTTTACAGATTTTGAAGGCGCATCAAAACACTTGACGGCGGGAGCAAAACGAGTAATACTTTCAGCACCGACTAAAGACCCGGAAAAAGTACCAACATATCTAGTAGGTGTCAATCACCACAAATTTGACCCGGCAAAAGATACTGTTGTTTCTAATGCTAGCTGCACTACGAATTGTTTGGCACCAATTGCCAAAGTTATTAACGATAACTTCGGTTTGGAAGAAGGTTTAATGACTACTGTTCACGCGATGACTGCTACTCAGCCTACTGTAGATGGGCCAAGCCAAAAAGATTGGCGGGGAGGACGAGGCGCGGCTCAAAATATTATTCCATCTTCGACTGGTGCGGCGAAAGCTGTTACTTTGGTGTTGCCGGAATTGAAGGGAAAATTGACGGGAATGGCTTTGCGAGTCCCAACTCCTGACGTTTCTGTGGTGGATCTTACTTTTAAAACAAGTAAGGAAACTAGCTACAAAGAAATTTGCGAGGCTATGAAAAAAGCCTCAGAGGGCGAACTCAAAGGCATTCTTGGATATACTGAGGATGCGGTGGTTTCGACGGATTTTCGGGGCGACGCGCGATCGAGCATTTTTGATGCAGGTGCGGGACTTGAACTGAATTCTACGTTTTTTAAAGTCATTTCTTGGTATGACAACGAGTGGGGTTATTCTTGCCGCGCGATCGATTTGATGCTGTCGATGGCCGAGAAGGACGGTATTTTGAGTAAGTAGTATTGTATGGTGGTTCGGCGGGGCGATCGACTGCGAGCACTAATCAATGCAGGTTTTCCCGCGCTGAACCTACTATTTCGGTAGACCGCTATAGGTTAAATTGTTGTTATTTGCGATCGCACTTTAATCATGTCAGAATTACCACCACTCAATCACGAAACTATTTGGGCTATCCTCAACGAAGAAATGGACGATGCTGCTGTCAACCGCTTAGTTTGGCTGTATCTGGGCTACCGCTGCGATGCCGAGACTGGGGTGTGGAATAATGAAAATGTTGCACCGGAATGGCGTCAAGATTACCCGGAACCGCCCGATTTTATCGATTCTAGGCCTGCGACGGTGAAATTGACGCGATCGACCCCTCCAGAAAACAAGCAGTTACTGAAGGAAAAATTGGGGTTTAAGGGCTATAAAATTGGGGAATTCGGGCCGAGACAAACTCGCAGGGCGACGATGGCTAATTGGTTGATGGGTTTTATGGAAGCTGGGGGTTTGAAACCTTGATTAAACTCTTCCTCTGTTTCTCTGTATCCTCTGCGGTTAATTAAAAAAAATTAGAATTTTAGCAGTCAAAAAAGACTAAAATCCCTTTCCCGCATTCCAACTCGATCGCCCGCAACCCTGACATCAGCCGGTTCGGTGAAGTATTCTAGAGTCGGCACAAAACATCGGCACAAAACAACAGCGAGGAAAAATTTATGAAAACAACCACCATATCTGGCTTAACCGGCATTTCTCTAGCTGCGCTAATGCTAGCAGGCATTTCAGTCAATGCGATCGCCACACCGGCAACCACCCAACCCCCAACTCAAATCGCCCAAACTACCGCCAAAAAGCGCCTCGTCGTCATGGACTTCGACTACGGCACCACCAACAGCTATTACACTTCTTACCGGGGAGTCGGCGCAGCCAAAGGCATCAGCGAACTGCTAATCAACGAACTCGTCAACAATGGCACCTATACAGTAGTCGATCGCAGCAAACTCGAACAAGTGCTCAAACAACAAAATCGCACAGGTTCAATGGATGCCGGCACAGCAGCCGAAATTGGCAAACAATTAGGAGTTGACGCGGTACTAATCGGCACCATCACCAAGTTTAATATAGACAAACAATCCGGCGGCGGCAGTTTCATGGGAATCGGCGGCGGTTCGCAAAAAACCAAAGCTACCGTTCAAATAGACGCAAGGTTAATCGGTACAGATTCCGGGGATATTCTTGCCACAGCTAAATCAGTAGGAGAAGCCGATCAAAGCGATTCCAATTTTTCTGTCCGAGGTATTGGCGGTAATTCCGGCAGTAGCAATGAAGACGGACTTTTGAGCGCGGCAGTTGATAAAGCCGTATCCCAAATGGTGACTAAACTGGCAGAATTCTCCAACAAATTGCCGTAAAATAATCATACCAAGTTGGGTTAAAAAAATCGGCATTCCTCAAGATGCCAGGATCGGAAAGACGAAGTTGTATCAATTGATTCGCAGCATATTCCATTGAGATGCACTACCCAGAAACCGGGTTTCTCCAACAACCATCAGTTGACAGTTCTCTAACTGTAAAGAAACCAGATTAGAAACCCGGAATACGCGGTAGGTCAGCGAAAAATAGCAGACAGCGCCTCAACAAGTGGATGTTTCATCTCTCTCTTCTCTTCCTCTGTGTTCTCTGCGCCCTCTGCGGTTAAATAATTCCGATCCAACCGGAAACGATATCAGCCCAAAAAACATCCTCAACTATTGAGAGTGACGAAATGTTTTTTTCCGAACAGCTTCGGATTATAGCCAGTCGCCGAAATCTCGATCTAAAAACTCCTGCATTCTCTGCCAAACTCGTTCCAGCAAATCTGGCGCGCTAACATCAAACCATTCAATTTCAGGGGACGCTCGAAACCAAGTTCGCTGTCTCTTAGCAAATTGCCTCGTGTGCAAAATTGTTAATTCCTTAGCTTGATTCAGGGTAATGTCGCCAGCCAAATATTGTTTGATTTCCTGATAGCCCAGCGTGTTCAATAAAGGCAAGTCGCAGCCGTATTTTTTAGACAAATATTCTACTTCAGCCACCCAACCGCGTTCTAACATTTGTGCGGTGCGCTGTTTGATGCGATCGCCCAAAACATCGATATCACAATCCAACCCAATTTGTAAAATAGGATAATTGGGAGGACTTTCGCCCTGCTGTTCGGAAATAGAGCGCCCGGTGACATAAAATACTTCGAGTGCTCTTAAAGTTCTAACCGAATCATTGAGGTGAATTTTTTCTGCAGCAGAGCGATCGACCTGCTGCAAGATCGCGTAACATTGAGATTGTCCTAGTTCCGCAAGTTGCGATCGCAATTGGGGCATCGGTGCAACCCTCGGAATTTTCAAACCCCTGACAATCGATTTAATATACAAACCAGTCCCTCCCACCAATAACAGCGGGGGAGAAACCGGAAAATCGATATCAGCAATTATTTTTTGAGTTTGCTGCTGGTAGTCTGCGAGTGTTAGAGTTGCCGTCGGATCGCAGATATCAATTAAGTGATGCGGTACCGCATCGCGATCGGTTTTTGTAGGTTTTGCAGTCCCGATGTCAAATTCGCGGTACACTTGACGGGAGTCCGCACTCAAAATTGCCGATCGCAGTCGTGAAGCCAAAGCCAAAGCCACCCCCGACTTCCCCGTCGCAGTCGCCCCACAAATCGTAATTAATCTAAACATAAGCCGCCGCAGATTTCAAAAGCATATTTCATTTCGCTATAAAAACCGTCAAATCCTCTCCTAGACTCTCTTCCTCTCCACTTTCCCCTCTCTCCATCCACTCATTTACCGCGCTGCACCAGGAAAGTCGCGAAGCAATCTCACAACTATTCGCCTCCGTCCCCCTAATAAATTTCCATTTAGAATGCCCTAGCATCGCCATTAACCGTTTTATGCTATAATTTTAGGAGTTTTTCCATTTTAGAAGCTTTTGGGGCTTTAGACCTCATTATTGGAGCTATTTTGTATGACCAGCAGCTACAGCGCCGACCAGATTCAAGTTCTCGAAGGTCTCGAAGCAGTCCGCAAACGACCGGGGATGTACATCGGTACAACCGGCCCGCGAGGACTCCACCATCTAGTTTACGAGGTTGTGGACAATTCCATCGATGAGGCGCTGGCTGGCCACTGCACTCACATCGAGGTTGACTTCAACGCCGACGGTTCAGTCAGTGTCACAGATGACGGCCGCGGTATTCCCACCGGCATCGTTGCCAAGACTGGCAAATCGGGAATAGAAACAGTAATGACTGTACTGCACGCCGGCGGTAAATTTGGCGGCGGCGGTTACAAGGTTTCTGGAGGATTGCACGGTGTAGGTATTTCGGTTGTAAACGCGCTTTCGGAGTGGGTAAAGGTTACAGTTTGGCGCGACCAAAAAGAACATTTGCAGCGCTACGAAAGAGGCTTTCCAGTCAGCGAACTTGAGGCAAAGCCCAGCAAAGGAAATCGCACCGGTACTTCAGTTTGTTTCCTGCCAGACACTCAGATATTCAGCACTGGCATTGAGTTCGATTACGCTACGGTTTCTGGACGCTTGCGAGAATTGGCTTATTTAAATGCGGGCGTGAGAATTACGTTTAGCGATCGCCGTTTGGAATTGCTCAAAAGTAGCGAACCGCGCGTCGAAACCTATTGTTACGAAGGCGGCATCAAGGAATACATCGCCTACATGAACCGCGACAAGCAACCCCTGCACGAAGAGGTGATCTACGTGCAAGGAGAACGCAACAACGTGCAGGTAGAAGTGTCTTTGCAGTGGTGCGTCGATGCTTTTAGCGACAACGTTCTGGGTTTTGCTAACAACATTCGGACGATCGACGGCGGTACGCACTTAGAAGGTTTGAAAGCCGTTTTGACGCGGACGATGAATTCGATCGCCCGCAAGCGCAACAAAATCAAAGAAAACGAACCCAACCTCGCCGGTGAAAACGTCCGCGAAGGTTTGACAGCAGTAATTTCGGTCAAAGTCCCCGATCCAGAATTTGAAGGCCAAACAAAAACCAAGTTGGGAAATACCGAAGTCCGGGGAATTGTCGATTCCTTGGTAGGCGAAGTATTGACCGAATATTTGGAATTTCGCCCCCAAGTAGCCGACGCTATTTTGGAAAAAGCAATTCAGGCATTTAAAGCTGCTGAAGCTGCCCGCCGCGCCCGCGACTTAGTGCGCCGCAAATCCGTCTTAGAATCGTCTCCTTTGCCCGGAAAATTAGCGGACTGTAGCTCCAGAGACCCCGCCCTGTCTGAGATATACCTAGTTGAAGGGGATAGTGCTGGGGGCTGTTTTTTTTCATCTCAAGAAATAATATTAGCTGACGGCACTACAAAAACTATCAAAGAGATAGTTGACGAACAAGCAGAAGGTAAAGAACACTTTTGCTACACCATTCGCGAAAGTGGAAACATAGGGTTTGAGCGGATAACTAACGCTCGCATGACTAAAGCAAATGCTGAAGTTGTCAAACTGACATTAGACAATGGCGAGACAATCACTTGTACTCCAGATCATCGGTTCATGTTGCGGGATGGCACTTACAAAGCAGCAGCACTGCTGACACCGGACGATTCGTTAATGCCTCTCAACCGCCAGTTGTCTAAAAAGAAGCCAAATGGGCAGGGGCTTAACGGTTACGAAATGGTTTGGAATCCCAACAGTGACAAGTGGATTTACAGTCATCTGTTATCGGATTTCTACAACCTGAAACATGAGGTGTATCAAGCATCTGACGGCAATCACCGCCACCACGTTGACTTCAACAAACTCAACAACAATCCGACCAATATTCAGCGGCTACCTGCTCAGGAACACTTGGCTTTACACCGCGCCAATCTTGAGAAAACATTGCACAGGCCGGATGTCATTGAAAAGAGCCGTCAAGCTCACATGACTGATGAATTTCGGGCGATGATGAAAGAGCGCATGCAGCATCCTGAAACCAGACAAATTCTGTCTGAACAGGCAAAAGCTCAGTGGGAAGATGAAGAGTACAAAGCTTACATGACGAGCAAGTGGCGTGAGTTTTACGACACTAATGAAGCTTATCGCGAGCAAAATAATGAACTGCTCAACCAAGCGCAGCAAGAGTATTGGAGCTCCGAAGAAAACCGTTTGGCTCAGTCGGAACGGGTTCGCAATCATTTTGCTAACAATCCTGAAGCGCGGGAGACTCATTCTCAACTTGCTAAAGAACAATGGCAAGATGAGAATTTGTTGGACTGGCGGCGCGAAAAAACTAAGGAACAGTGGACGCCGGAGTTTCGCCGCCAACGCAAAGCTGCTTTGAACGAAACTTACTACCGGAAAACTCTGGAAATGTTGAAGTATGTGGAGTTGCAAAAAGGCTGTATTAATGTAGATTATTACGATGCTTGCCGCCGGACGAAAAAGGATAAGTGTTTGTTGAAGTACCAAACTTTTTGCGATCGCTACTTTGGCGGAGATCAATTGCTGGCTCGCCAAGCTGTTCGCAATTACAACCACCGCGTTGTGTCGATCGAACATTTGGAGGAACGGTACGATGTTTACGACATCGAAGTGCCTAACAGTCACAACTTTGCATTAGCTGCGGGAGTTTTTGTCCATAACAGTGCGAAACAAGGGCGCGATCGCCAATTCCAAGCAATCCTGCCTTTGCGCGGTAAAATTCTCAACATTGAGAAAACCGACGATGCCAAAATCTACAAAAATAACGAAATTCAATCGTTAATTACCGCCCTGGGTTTGGGCATCAAAGGCGAAGAATTCGATCCCGGTCAATTGCGGTATCACCACATCGTAATTATGACTGACGCTGACGTAGATGGAGCACACATCCGCACGCTGTTGTTGACTTTCTTCTACCGCTACCAGCGGGCACTTGTAGAACAAGGTTACATCTACATTGCTTGTCCTCCTCTCTACAAAGTAGAACGCGGCCGGAATCATTACTACTGTTACAGCGATCGCGAAATGAACAATCTCGTCCGCAATGAATTTCCGGCGAATGCTAACTACACCGTCCAGCGGTTCAAAGGTTTGGGCGAAATGATGCCGACACAGTTGTGGGATACCACGATGAACCCGGAAACTCGGACGCTGAAACGGGTGGAGATTGAAGACGCTGCTGAGGCCGATCGCATCTTTACCATTTTAATGGGCGATCGAGTCGCCCCCCGCCGCGAATTTATCGAAACCTACGGCCCCAAACTCAATATGCTCGACTTGGACATCTAAATTAGTTGACAGTTGGCAGTTAGCAGTTGGCATTTGTTTGCTGGCTGTTAGCAGTTGGCGGTTGACATTTGACATTTGACATTTGTTTGCTGGCCAAGATGAGTCATTAGTCATTAGTTACTGGCTGATGACTGATGACTAATGACTACCGCCCACTGCAACTTTTGTTATAAAAATTAATACAAGCTCTCATCAAATCGATATAAGGTAAATACTTAGGTAATTTTTAGATTTTTGACCCATCCATCAGCTACCACAAAAATAGAAGGTTGGACAATATAGCATGAGCATCAATTTAGCGACCAAATTGCGTGAGGGAACCAAAAAGTCCCACACTATGGCAGAAAACGTTGGTTTTGTCAAGTGTTTTTTAAAAGGCGTTGTAGAAAAAACTTCTTACCGGAAGTTAGTAGGAAACCTCTACTTTGTCTACTCGGCAATCGAAGAGGAAATGGAACGCCAAAAGCACCATCCGGTTATTTCAAAAATTTACTTTTCTGAGTTGAATCGCAAACAAAGCTTAGAGCAAGATTTGTTCTACTACTACGGCGCCAATTGGCGCGAACAAGTAGCTCCGTCAGCCGCAGCTAAAGCTTATGTGAAGCGGATTCAGGAGATTTCGGCTACCGCACCAGAACTGTTAGTAGCTCATTCTTACACTCGCTACCTGGGCGACTTGTCCGGCGGACAAATCCTCAAGGGAATTGCTCAGCGCGGGATGAATCTTACTGAGGGAGAAGGCACTGCTTTCTATGAATTCCAGGATATTCCTGATGAAAAAGAGTTTAAGAATAACTACCGTCAGGCAATGAATGAACTGCCTATTGACGAAGCTACAGCAGAGCGAATTGTTGATGAAGCTAATGCAGCTTTTGGCATGAACATGAAAATGTTTATGGAATTAGAAGGCAATTTGATTAAAGCAGTCGGTCAGATGCTGTTCAATACCCTAACGCGGAAGCGTGGCGGCGGCAATACCGAATTGGCTACTGCTGAGTAAGTTAAGGTCTGCAGACGATAATTTTGAACCTCGTTTAAGAGGAAAAATTTAAATCCTGGGGGTTTGATGGCTCGTTTCACAGTCACCAAAGCTCCAGGATTTTGCATTGCGGGTGATTTCCTACAGGATAGTTACGCTTCATATCGTTTCCGGTAGCATCGTCAGGTGATTTAACCGGCGCTAGGGCGAAGAGAACACAGAGGAAGACAAGAGAGAGATGAATACAGAACTATGAAGCGCGGATTTGATCTGACTCGATTTTATAATTGGGATGCTACCGGATTTGATATCACGAGTTTTTGCAGAGGAAAGAAAGATTAGCTGCAGTAAGATGAGTTCGCGCGTGCGGAATGCGAGTCCACTCCTTTTGGCGGACTCGCATTCCGCACGCCCGATCGGTTTTTGTTTTGGTAATCGATCGCACCCTAGGACTTCTCTGGGATGGCGCGGGCATTTTGGCATCCCCAAAAATTAAATTTCAATACAGAACAAATATTACCTTCCCATACCGCGATTCGGAGGCCCCTCGTCACGGACTGGTAAAGAAGTCGGCCTTACCTGTCGCTCCAAATACTTGCTCAAAGCGTAAGCGATATCCCCGCGAGTCATCGGCTTCAAAGGATTAATTTTATTAGTTCCAATATCAACATTCACAAACCCTTCATAAAGTGCAGTAGCCATAGACTTTCTAGCCCAACTAGGGATTTCCCCTGCATCTGGATACTTAGTTAAAATCTCGCCAACAGTCGCGTCGGGAAACTGAAAAACACCGTAGGCTTGAGCAAAAATTGCTAAAGCCTCAGCACGAGTCACCCTTTGATTAGGAAAAAACATTCCGTCGCGATATCCGCTCATTGTTCCCGTTTTCAAAGCAGTTTGAATCGCACTGTAAGCCCAGTAACTCTTAGCTACGTCCGGCAATTCCATATCTGGTTTCTGAGCTGTTTTCCGTCGTTCCAAACCAAAAGTTTTTACTAAAATAACCGCCAAATCAGCGCGGCTGACAAGGCTATCAGCATTAAAATTACCGCTAGGATCTTTATTCATCAATCCAGCACTAACAACCCGATCGATCGGGTCAATAATTTGTTGAGCTTGAACCACCGTTGGCACTCCTTGCGCTAGCGCGATCGCAAAAAAAACACACACTAACGTTTTCACTATTTTAATCCTTTGTGCTACGACTGAAGGAAGTTCGACAACAGACTCGCTCCACGGATTTAATGGATGCAGGGAAGATTCGTCCTAACTCGTACTGACTTGTACGACACGGTCGAAGTAGCGTAGCCGAATTAAGACAAAAGAGGGCAGAGAGAAAATTCAAGTGTTCGCTTAACACAACTTAAAAATCAAAAAATTGCTTCCGGCAAAGCGCCCTGCATTTTACCCAACCAATCAATCAAATTATCCAACTGCTTTTGGGCAGTCAAAACCGCCATACCTCGAATAGTAACCTTCCCCTTGCTGTAGACAAAACGAGAGCGCAAATGTTCCGGCAAATTAGCCTGGAGCAAATTCCAAGCAGGCTCCTCCATCGGCGTTTCCAAAACAATGTGCAGCTTGTTCTCAGGTTTAATCCGAGAAAAACCGATTTGCTTGGCGATTTGTTTGAGTTCGACAATGCGGATCAGTTGCTGGGCCGGCAGAGGAATAGGCCCGTAACGATCGCACCAATCGGCCCGAATTTGCTGCAAATCTGCTGGAGTATTAGCAGAAGCCACAGAGCGGTAAGCGCTCATCTTTTGATCCAAATCCCCAATATAATCAGCAGGAATAAACGCCGTCAAACTCAGGTCGATTTGTGTATCCTCAACCTTCGGAATTTCCTGACCTTTAATTTCGCGAATGGCCTCCTCTAACATTTCAGCATACAAATCAAAACCGATCGCCTCCATTTGACCGGACTGTTCCGTACCCAAAACATCACCAGAGCCCCGAATTTCCATATCTCGGACAGCCAACTGATAGCCAGAACCCAACTGCGCGAACTCTTGAATAGCGCGCAACCTCTGCCTTGCAGCATCCGAAAGCTTATTCTGCTTCGGATAAAACAGCCAAGCGTGAGCTTGAATCCCGGCGCGCCCCACCCGTCCCCGCAACTGGTAAAGCTGACCCAAACCAAACCGCTGCGCGTCTTCAATCAAAATAGTATTGACGCGGGGAATATCCAAACCAGACTCAATAATCGTCGTACACACCAAAATATCGAACTGAGCGGCACTAAAAGTCAGCATGATAGATTCTAGTTCCGAAGCATCCATTTGACCGTGGGCGATCGCAATTCTCGCCCCCGGAACCATTGTTTGCAACGTATCCGCCAACTCATCAATCCCCTCAATCCGGGGCACGACATAAAAAACCTGACCGCCCCTGTCCAACTCTTGACGAATAGCAGTCCGCACAACTTCCAAATCGTAGGGCGCTAAATGAGTTTGAATCGGGCGGCGGCTTGGCGGCGGAGTCGCAATCAAACTCATCTCCCGAATCCCCGACAGCGACATATACAAAGTCCGGGGAATCGGAGTCGCAGTCAGAGTCAGCACATCAACTTCTGTTTTGAGGGCTTTAATCGCTTCCTTTTGCTTCACCCCAAACCGCTGTTCTTCGTCCACCACCAACAGGCCCAAATCGCGAAATTTAATCGCCTTGCTCAAAACAGCTTGAGTGCCGACAATCACGTCTAACTCCCCAGTGGCCAAGCGCTTGTGAATCTCCCGGCGCTCGGTTTCTGTGCGAAAGCGATTGAGCAAACCAACTTGGATCGGATAAGGCGAAAAACGCTCTGAGAGGGTGTGATAGTGCTGTTGGGTCAAAATTGTCGTCGGCGCAAGCATGGCCACCTGCTTGCCCGCTGTAACCGCCTTAAAAATAGCTCTGAGAGCGACTTCCGTCTTGCCAAAACCGACATCGCCGCAGACGAGACGATCCATCGGTCGATCGCCCTCCATGTCACGTTTCACATCAAAAGTAGCCTTCAACTGATCCGGCGTTGGCTGGTACGGAAAAGAATCCTCCAACTCTTGCTGCCAAGGCATATCGGGAGGAAAAGCATAACCTTGTTGTTTAGCTCTTTTAGCGTAAAGATTCAGCAAATCCACTGCCAATTTCTTAACAGCTTTGCGAACTTTTGTCTTAGTTTTTTCCCAAGTTTGACCTGTCAGCTTGTTGAGTTCCGGCGCTTTCTCGCCGACAGTCCGAAATCTCGACAGCGCGCCCAATTGATCCGCCGCGACTCTGAGAGTACCGTCAGCGTATTGCAGCACCAAATATTCGCGAGTTTCGCGATCGATCGTCAAGCGTTCCAACTTGAGAAACTTGCCAACTCCGTGCTGGCGGTGCACCACAAAATCCCCCGGACTCAGCTTGTGCGGGTCAACCTTTTTAGAAGCAGCGCGGCGGCGTTTGCGGACATAGCTAAAAGTTGCCAAAGAATGCTGGCCGTAGAATTCGCGATCGGTAATTAAAACAATCCGAAAAGTCGGCAGGATAAACCCTTCCAATTCAGCCAGCCCGTTGTATTTCAAAGCTACGGGAACGTGCTGCAACTGCAATTTGTCGATCGCCAAAAAGTCGCGCGGATTCACCACAAACTGAGCCGGACAGTCGTGTTCCGACAGCAGAGCAACAGAGCGGCTCGGTTGAGCCGAAACCATAAACACCGTAAAACCCCGATCGCGCTCTTCCCGGAGCATTTGAGAGAGTTTAGCAAATTGGTGAGGCATCACCGGCACAGGCCTGCTGGCCAAATTAATCGGAGGCGATAGCTGCTCGCCCCCTGCAGAAATTTTAATTTTTCGAGTAGCAGAATCTTCTGCCAATTCAGAAACTTCTAACCTGTAAAAAACAGCTACATCCGCCATCAATTCAGCAAAACTGCGGTGAATTTTGGGAACTTTCAAACTAGCAATTGGCAATCTTTCCGTTTCATCACTTACTGCTTCTGATTCCCGGTTGCAACTTTCCCACTGTTCCTGTGCGTTCTCGAACCAGCGGTCGCTGTGAGCTTCGCACCCGGCAGGTTCGTCAACCACAACTAAAGTATTTTCCGGCAAATAATCCAACAAAGATGCGGGTTTCTCGAAGGCCAAACCCAACAACCGCCTAATAACCTTATCTTCCCCTTCCTCTTTCTCTTCCTTAGCGCCCTTCGCGTCTTCGCGGTTCGTTTTTAAATTCCCGGTTTCGACTAAAACTGCTTTAATAATTGTGTTAAAATTAGTAGGAGTTAAAACTAATCGATCGACCTTATCGAGCGATCGCTGCGAAGACGGATCGAACTCGCGTATTTGTTCCAAATTATCCCCGAACCATTCGAGCCGCACCGGCAACTCCGCCGCCACCGGAAACACATCGACAATATCGCCCCGGCGGCTCCACTGGCCCTCAGTTTCTACCAAATTCACGCGATCGTATCCCATCGACGCCAGTTGGCGGTCAAGTATCTTGGAGTCTTGAACTTCGCCTCGCTTCAGCGTCAGACAGTAAGGCTCAAAAGCACTTCGAGGTGGCAAATGAGGCTGCAGGGATCTTTCTGTGGCGACAATGGCGATCGGCTTCGACTGATTGGCGGTTTTTTCTTGCTTGTCCACCAAATCCGCCAGCACCTGCATTTGTCCCCAGGTCATTTCGTTCTCGTCGGAGTAGGATAGCTCGTAGGGCGAAGCTTCGGAAGTCGGGTAAAAATGTACGGTTTGCCAGCCCATCGCTTCTAGAGAGGCCACCCAGCGCCCTGCTTCTTCCAGAGTTGCTGTCACGACTAATAGGTTTCGCTCTTCTTCCTGGGCGAGGGCGGAAGCTACCAAACCTTTAGGTAAGCGGGCTAGACCTGCCAGTTGCAAGCAGTGATCCCGTTTGAGCTTGTTGAGAAGTTCTGTTGCTAGGGGCGATCGCCCCAAAGTACGAATTATTGAAGAGAAAGTCATTGGCTGTTAATTTTAATCCCCGATGGGCGAAGGCTCTTCCCCGCGGCCTGCTAAGTAAGTTCGATTGTACGACAAACATCTATCATTGTGGCGATCGGCTGTTGGCAGTGCCACTCAACTACAGGTAGATTTCTGCTAGAGGCTTTCTATAAAAATCTCGAACTTGCGATCGCGATCGAGCCAGTTCCGTTAATATAGGGCCAGGTTTAGAAAAAATTTCGATTTTGCGATCGAGATTGACCGCTTCCAGACCTCTCCTGTGACTGCACCCAAAGACGGATACAAGCCCCCGACTCAAGTTGTAAAGATCGAAAAATTTTAGACATTAGGGAAATCCCCCAGATACTGGCTGCGGAGTCAATCTAAAATCTAAAATCTAAAATCTAAAATCGACTAACTCGCCAGTGTGCTTCGCCTTTACCACCGATAATTTGAGAAATGTCCCCAAGTACCGACCTTCTGATTGTTCTCCTGCTGGTTTTCCTCAATGGCGTGTTTGTGATGTCAGAGATGGCCATCATCTCAGTACGGAAGGTGAGACTGCAACAGATGGCAAACCAGGGTTCGCTCAATGCCCGTGTAGCGCTGGATCTGGCTAATGCCCCCAATCAGTTCTTGCCGACTGTTCAAATCGGGATTACGCTGCTGGCTATCCTGTCCGGCGCTTTCGGAGAAACGACGATTTCTAAAAGAGTAGAACCTCTGTTGCGCTTGATTCCGGCTTTGGAACCCTACTCAGGGGCGATCGCCTCAGTCATCGCAATTTTAACCATAACTTATCTCACCATAATTATTGGCGAACTCGTGCCGAAGCGCCTCGCCCTCAACAACCCTGAGCCGATCGCCTCCAGTGTCGCTATTCCGATGCGAATGCTGTCCAAAATTGGCGCTCCCGCCGTTTATGTTTTAAGTTATTCCACTGACTTAATCCTGCGGATTATGGGGATTGTGCCTTCAACAGAACCGCAAGTTACAGAGGAAGAAATTAAAGTTTTAATAGAGCAAGGTACCGAGGCCGGAACTTTTGAAGAAGCCGAACAAGACATGGTAGAAAGAGTCTTTCGTTTGGGCGATCGGCGAGTCAGCGCCTTAATGACTCCGCGACCGGATCTTACTTGGCTCGACCTCGACGACTCAGTAGAAGAAAACCGCCAAAAAATGCTCGGCAGCGGTCATTCTCGGTTTCCTGTTTGCCAGGGCGGACTCGATAATGTTGTCGGTTTAGTACACGTTACCGATATGCTGTCTCGCACTTTGACAGGTCAACCCCTCGATTTAAGTGCTTCTTTACGCAGGCCTTTATTTGTACCTGAAAGCACGCGCGGTTTAAAAGTATTGGAGCTTTTTAAGCAATCTAGCAATCAAATTGCCTTGGTGGTTGACGAATACGGAGTCATTCAAGGATTGGTGACAGTTAACGACATTTTAGTCGAACTCGTTGGTGACTTTCCTTCAATAGAAGATGCCGACGAACCCCAAGCAGTTCAGCGCGAGGACGGTTCTTGGCTGTTAGACGGAATGCTGCCGGTCGAAGATTTCTTTGAATTGTTTGGAATTGATGAAATATCGTCAGAAAATAGGGGGAGCTACCACACAATGGGCGGTTTTGTGATTACAAATTTGGGGAAGATTCCGACAGCAGCGGAGCATTTTGAGTGGAACGGTTTGCGAGTCGAAGTCGTGGATATGGACGGCAACCGAGTTGATAAGATATTGGTAATGCCGATCGACTCTGCAGGCGATCGGGCTAAAACCGAAGCAAATACCTAAAATTTGCGATCGGCGGTAAAATAGGTTCGTAGTGAGGAATTTAGTCCCGATCAATTTCTGAGGACTAAAGTCCTCACTACAAACCTTATCATGGTTATTTTGCGATACATAATGTAAATTATCGGGCTATCTATGTAAGCCGGATTTGATATAATTTGGTCAACCTACTTCTTCTTACTCCTAGCCTCATTCTTCTGCAAAGATTCCAGAATAGAACGGCCCACATAATTGCTAAATATCGCCTGTCCAGCTTGATTGTAATGACAGCAGCTATCTACATAAACAACATCTTTAGTCTTGTCGAACACCTTGACCCCATTGAAAATAGTGATATTATTTTTTTGTAAATTAGGAAACTTACTCAAAAGAACCGGATAGCCAATTTCCACAGCCTTAGCATAAGGAGTATCCTTGTTAAAAGCAATCTGCTTTTCAGCTTCACCAAACACCCTTTTCGTCTGATAATATTGATTGGGCTGGAGAACCTGAAAATACGGCACATTGCTAGCAGACAGAACTTTGTGCATAAAAATTGAACTTTTTGCCCACTGCGATGCAATTTGTTCAAAAGCTACTGAATCCTCTAAAACAGACTTATTAGTATTCATATAAATAACGCTACCGCCGTCATCTTTTTGGGGTTTAGTCCGTTCCTTCTCAAAGGCGATCGTATCTTTGCGATAATTGTTGACTAAATTTTGAACGTAAACAGAAATCAAAGCATCGCACGCAGCCAAAGAACAGTGTTCCAAACTTTCCAACCCTTGATTAATCTTAGTTTTAGTTTCTTGGATTCTCAGAGTTGTTTTCATAGCTTTTATAGAAAGACTATTATTCGCTAACTGAGTCAGTGGCATAAGGTGTTGGATACTTGGCATCGCCAGATCGATTTTATTTTTATTGTTGAGATTAGAAAGTGCTACTTCATTAAATCCATCTATATTCACAACCATATCTAATTCTTGACCTAAAGACAAAAAATAGTTTAAAATCAATAACTGTTGCGGCTGTTTGTAGCCTCCAGTAGCAAAAGACAAAATTACAAATTCTTTATCCTTTAAACCGGGAAGTTTCTTGAGGTATTGAGGTAAAATTTTATTTTGAACTTCAAATATTCCATAATTAGAAGCCACAGAACCGCCAAAAACTCCAATGATAAATTGATTTGGCTTGGTTTTTTTGAACGGATAATCGTAGGGAGACATAAACCCGTAATTGTTAACTTTAAAACCGGGGCGAAAATCGGGGCCCGGTTTTTCGATAAATCCAAAAAAAGGATGCAGCCTGACTATAATAGACTGATTCAGCCGCACTCCTTCCAAATTTATTCCTAAAGCCGACTTATCTTGCACATTCGATCTAGTATAGAAAAATTGCTTGTGCTTGATAAAATACCATCCCAGCGAACCGAGTTCCAGGAAAACAAGTAAAAACGCTAAGTTAATCGCAGCAATTTTGAGAATTTCTGGGATTTTTTTAATCGACTTAAAATCTTTCATAAATATCTATTTTGACTCTCTTACTACTTTAATCATTGAGCTGGAAACATAGTCTGCTAATACTTCCTCTCCTACTGAATTGTAGTGGCAGCAGCCATCTTTGTAAACTGTTTCTTTGGTATTGTCCAAAATATTCACGGCGTTAAAAACATTAACCCCAGCTTTTTGCAAACCATCGACTTTAGACAACAGTACGGGATAACCTTTTTTCACCCCTTCAATATAAGGACTATTCTTGTCGATCGCAATTTCGTCCTCCTTGGCGGTAAAGATTCGTTTAGTTTGATAATATTGGTTGGGCTGAATAAAGTGAAAATACTTAATTTTTCTACTTGATAAAATTTGATTCATCGCGATCGACGATTCGTACCAAATCGATGCTATTTCATTAAAAGCAGCAGCATCCGGCAAAACAAAGTCAGCTTTGGGAAGGTATACTATACCGCTATTTTCCGTGTTTTGGTTGGATTGTTTGACTTGCCGGTCATACTTGACAAGGGCTTTCTGGTAATTGTTGACTAATTGTTTCACCTGTAGCGATGTAATAGCGTGACACAAAGCAAGCTGACAAGTTTGCAATTTGTCAATACCTGCTTTCAACTGTTTTTTAGTTTCGCTAATTTGCACGATCGAACTCATCGCTTCCGGCGACAAGTTGTTGTTGGCTAAACTCGTCAGCGGCTTGACGTGTTGAACGCTGGGCATTCCTATTTCTAATCCAGCTTTGTTGTTTAAATTTGACAGTGCTACTTCGTTAAAACCGTCAATATTGATGACTAAATCTAAATCTTGACCCAAGGCTAGAAAGTAATTTAAAATCAATAATTGTTGGGGTTGTTTGTAGCCGCCGTTACAGAAATTTAAAACTATAATTTCTTTGTTGGCGAATTCTGGATAACTCTTTAACTTTTGAGAAAATCTTTTGGTGACGTATTCATTTACGGCAAAGTTGTTAGCAACAGAACCGCCGAAAATTCCTACAATCAATTGATTATTATTAGTTTTAATAAACGGATATTCGTACAGAGAATAAAAGCCTTCTTTGTTGACTTTTAATTTTAATTTTTCATTGGGAAAAGCACCTTGTTTGAGCACGTAGCCAAAAAACGGGTGCAGTCTTTCTACGATAGATTCATCTAGCCTAATTCCGAGCCTTTCAATGTCTTCTGCTACTTTTTCTTTGCCTTTGGTTCTGGTATAAAAAAACTGTTTTTGATTGACAAAATAAAAAGCTAGCGACAAAGCTTCAAGACAAATAAAAGCGATCGCCAAATTAACAGCGATTAAAGTTAATATATTTTTGCCTTTTTTGAACGAAGTTGAGTCTTTCATGTAATTTGACTGATTACGGTTGTTGTTTGGGGGCTTGAGACTGCTTCAAGTTTTCGCACAAATTGCGAGCAATCAAAATACTAGCAAGCCTGTGTCCGAGTTCATTCCAGTGACCCCCACAGGGTACAGAATTCTCAAAACCGTGGGCGCACACTTGAAATTTTTCAGTATAACCTTGAAACTGTTCGGATAAATTCAGTACCCGAAAACCCTCGCGCGCGCCCAATTTTTTTAGCCGCTTATCGGGATAAAACAAATCCTGAATTTTGTTTTTTCTCATATAATTTTTTCGCCTCTGGGCATCCCGTTCAACTTGTATCGGATCGCCGATCGTCACAAGTAAGAAATCAGCATTTTTCTGCACGACTTCATTGCGAATCTCCACAATCAAACCTTCTGTTACCTTCCAGGCATCTTGCCAAGCTGCATCTTGAGGTGGAATGAAGTTTTTGGTACTCAAACCGGAAAAATCTGCCGATAACTGCAGCTTTTTCTGGTCTATGTCAATTTTTTTGATGACTTGCAAAATGCGCGAATTGTTGACCAGAAAACTGGGCAATTTGTCTACGAATGAAACTGCTCTTGCGTTGCGGTCTATCGGTGCTAAATTGCGAAAAGACATATCCGGTACTAACTTGCCGCTAGCATTATACGCAAAAAATGGTCGATAGTGGTCGTATTCTAGTTTAGGGGAATTGTTAATTACATCGTTGCCAATAAAAAATGCAAGAATTACAATATCAGGATTGTAATCCCACACTTTTTTTCGTAGCATTATCAATTCTTGAGCATTACCGTAACCCTGCACGCCGAAATTGATAACTTCAACATTTTTGCGTCCCTTAACAGCTTCGCAGTTGCCTAGCTTTCGTTCCAATTTCGACCAGAAAGTTTGTTCGACTGGTACGTGAATTGCTTCGGTAAAAGAATCGCCCAAAACTGCGATTCTGAGGGTATTGGGAGGTTTGGCTTTTGTGTGTTCGCGATCGCGCAAACCCTCACTATTCACCTGCACAAAACTCTCACCTTCGCCCTTCCACTCCCCGGATACACCAGGTTTCAGCTTCCAGCCCAAATCGGGATCGGCAGTGTGGAAACGAGTTGGCGCGGAGTCTGCGAAAGCTCCAATTTTGGGGTAGCCCTCAACTCCTGCAACTCGCAATCCAACTTCACCAATTACCACCCCCATGAATAAACTACCGAGTATCAAACCTAAGTTGACACCCAAATTTTTCAATTTGCTCATTCTTTCAAAACAGCGTGTAAATAAACGGAGCAATCACAGAACCATGACTCAATACAATCAAAGCTCCCAAAAATACTAAAGTCACAATTAAGGGTATCAGCCAATATTTTTGGCGTTCTCTCATAAACGCCCACAAATCTTTGAGAAAGTCTAATGTTGATTCAAACACTTAGAAAGGACGCTCCATACTAACTTTTGTTCTTGCTTTGCTTGGGATGCGGTAGGTATCCATTTTCGGATTTAGTTTGCGCCGCATTGCATCTTCGCCAAACAGGTTTTTGATAACTCCCATCGGCCAAACTATCAGGTAAAAAACTATCCCTAGGACGATCGGCGTTTCGATCTTGTTGAGGAGCAGTCCAAACCGCATCCATGCGTGATAAACGGGATTCAGGGATTTTGGTGCAACCAATGCTAGCGCGACTAGCACTGCACCGACAGCCCAGGGCCACCAAGGTATAGAATGCCGCCGCAGTAAAGGTACTGCTAAACCGAACAGCAGTGCAATTAAGCCGCCAATTAGCAACCCGAAATCGCGCAGGCCTTTTTGATCTAGTTGTTTAATTTCGTCGCTCATGTTGAAGGAAGAAGGAAGAGGGAAGAAGGAAGAAAGAAGAGGGAAGAAGGAAGAATGCTCGTTACCAGGCAGAGCCTGGTAACGCAGATCCGGAGGCTCTGCCTCGAATTTGACTCCGTAAGCAAGCGAGGCAGAGCAAGAGTGATATCGGTTCCCAGGCAGAGCCGGGGAACCAGTTAAATTGGTTATTCGTTATTGGTTCTTTGCACTCTTCCAATAACCAACAACAAATAACTAATAACTAATCTAGTTCAAATTCATTTTTCCAAGCATCATCTTGTTTCCAAGGAATTTGTTCTGATTTAGGAATCAAGTAATTCTCTAAAACCAGATAGTCCATTTCGGTTCGCATAAAACAGCGGTAAGCATCTTCGGGAGTACAAACAATGGGTTCGCCTCGGACGTTGAAGGAAGTATTTACCACAATCGAACATCCCGATCGCTCTTCAAAATGACTGATTAAGTCATAGTACCGAGGATTGGTTTCTTTGTGAACTGTTTGGATGCGAGCCGAGTAATCGACGTGGGTAACAGACGGAATTTCCGATCGCGGAATGTTGAGCTTTTCAATGCCAAACAACTGCTCTTGTTCGGGAGTCATGGGAATGCGGAGACTGGCTTTGACTGGTGCTACCAATAGCATATAAGGGCTGGAGTGGTCAATCTCGAAATAATCCGCAACTCGTTCGGCTAAAATTGACGGCGCAAAAGGTCGAAATGATTCGCGATATTTAATTTTCAGGTTCATCACGGACTGCATTTTAGCATTGCGCGGATCGCCAATAATCGATCGCCCGCCCAGAGCCCGCGGCCCAAATTCCATCCGCCCTTGGAACCATCCCACCACATTTCCCTGTGCCAAAATTTCCGCCAACTGCGGCATCAATTCGGCATCGTCCAATCGGTGGTAGCTGGCTTTGACAGCATCCAAATATTCAAGAATTTCTGCGTCTGTAAATTTCGGGCCCAAATAGGAACCGCGCATTTGATCGTGACAAGTTAAATGAGCGACAGACTTCGCCACAGTTGCGACAGCTTGGCTTGCAGTGAGGACTTCAGTCCTCTCCTCCCCACTGGTAGTAAGGACTTCAGTCCTCTCCGGCTTAATATTATTTACTGCCAGTAACTCGTCGCCCACAGTGCGAGTTTGTTCGCAATACTGATACCAAATCGCCAAAGCCGCGCCCAAAGCACCGCCAGCATCTCCCGCCGCCGGCTGAATCCAAATATCTTTAAAAATACCTTCCCGCAAAAGTCTGCCGTTAGCAACGCAGTTGAGAGCAACGCCGCCCGCGAGACAAAGATAATCGACATCCAATTCTTTTTTAACTGTTCTGCAAAGCCGCAAAACAACTTCTTCGGTAACAACTTGAATGGAAGCTGCAATGTCCATTTCCCGCTGAGTCAGTTGTCCTTCACCTTGACGCGGCGGCCCTTCAAACAGTTCGTCAAACTTCTTATTTGTCATGGTTAAGCCAACTGTGTAGTTGAAATAATCCATGTTTAAACGGAAAGTTCCGTCATCTTTGAGGTCGATCAAATTGGTGAGAATTCTGTCTACATACTTGGGTTCGCCGTAGGGTGCTAAACCCATGAGTTTGTATTCGCCAGAGTTGACTTTAAAGCCTGTGTAGTAGGTGAAAGCTGAATAAAGCAAACCTAGGGAGTGGGGAAAATCGATTTCCCACTGAGGTGTTAGTTGGTTGCCGTCTCCTAGCCAAACGGATGTGGTGGCCCACTCGCCTACGCCGTCGAGGCACAAAACGGCGGCTTTTTGGAATGGGCTGGGGAAAAATGCTGAGGCTGCGTGGGATTGGTGGTGCTCGGTAAATAGCAGAGATGGCAGTTTATTGGTTTTGCAGTTGCCTATTTCTGCGAGATCTCTTTTGAGCATGGTTTTGAGGTAAAGCTTTTCTTTCAGCCATATGGGCATGGCGGTTAGGAAAGAGCGAAAACCTTGGGGTGCGTAGGCTAAGTAGGTTTCGAGAAGGCGCTCGAATTTGACTAATGGTTTGTCGTAAAAGACTATGCGATCGATTTCCCGCAATTCTATGTTCGCTTCTTTCAGGCAATAGGCGATCGCATTCTTAGGAAATCTGGCGTCGTGTTTTTTGCGGGAAAATCTTTCTTCCTGCGCTGCGGCGATAATTTCTCCGTCGCGAATTAAGGCTGCGGCGCTGTCATGGTAGTACGCCGAGATTCCAAGTATGTTCATCGCTCTCCTTACAAATCGCTATGCGCTCGTATCTGAGTATTTAGAATAGCTAATGATTATAGCTTTAGTGGTGCTGATTTGGAATTGACTTTGGCGATCGCCTCCAATTTTACTTAAATTTTACCGAAATAAATCTCGGTGCGCGGCCCTCAACCGTCTGACACCAGCCAGCTAGCGCCTGCGAATCCTGCGCCCCCAAGCTCTCAAGTAAGTGGCCGCGGGGAATTGATAAAATTCGCCTACCAACCACAGCACTATGCCTAAATGGGACAAAAAGGCTAAACCAGTCCAAGCTGCGGGCAGCCACGACAAGCGGCTGCCGGGAACCGGGGGAAAGTAGTAAGCTGAAAGTCCGAGCAAGGTTGTGGGAAGGAAGATGAGACCGATCGCTGCGGCAAAATAAGGCCATCCGAATTCTACGCCTTCGAGGTGTGCTCCTATCCATTTTTTGCCGTTCCAGTGCCAAGTTACGGGCGGCTGGCGATCGGCCATTTGGAGCGATTGCCTTTCTTCGCTGGCGGTAAAAATGTGCTGGCAGAAGTTGCAAGCTAGAGCTTCCATCATCGGCATCGTAGCAATTTCACCGGTGCGACAGACGGGACAGGGATATGTATCTTGAGAGTTGAAAGGTCTGGTTGATTTTTTAATAGTCTGCATGGATCGGGCTGCTTGTCAAGATATTGAGCGATCTTAACAGAGTACAGAAATTGTATGTTGCGTGAGTTTTTTTTGTAAGTCGCAGAATATTTGATAGTTGGGTGGGGCGGGTTTTGCTTGTAGATTGTTCGTGATTTCAGAGACAACTACAGAATGATTGATCCTAATAATGACCGAATAATGACCGAAAGATAATTTTAGTGTGCAGTGTATTTTATGTCTCTAAAATCTATCATTACTATAGCCTTTCTCTACAACATGAGGTATGCCGAGGTGTGCTGCAACCCTTACAGTGTCAAGCTTTTTATAGCAAAACTGGTACCTCACGTTTTAGAGAAAGGCTATAATGACTAATCGCTACCCAACGCACTTAGTGGTTAGCAATTCCACCGCATCGGAAATAAAACACGACCCGCCAAATTTATTTAGCACTGGTCTAATGTTTTCTGCAACTGCCGATATGCGATCGGGTTCACAAAAAGCCAGCACGTATATATTATCCAGCATTGTCATTGCTAAATCGCGCTTGCGACTGCCCCTAGTGCTTTTGCCGGCGACATCCCGAATCACTGAATAACCGGGGACTCCCGCTTTTTCTAAACCCTCTAAAATCTTTTGGAGCTCCACGGAGTTAGCAATAATTTCTATTCTTTTAACTGTCTCCATCGGTTCACCTCCAAAACATATTGATTGCGTATAGATACGTGGGAATGCCTACAATGATGTTAAACGGAAACGTCACTGCTAAGGCTGTTGAAATGTAAAGGCTCGGGTTAGCTTCGGGAACCGTCAGCCGCATTGCTGCGGGTACTGCGATGTAAGAAGCACTCGCACACAATACTGAAAACAGCAGGCTATTTCCCTCCCCCATTCCGATTGATTTTGCTATGACTAAACCAATTCCTGCGTTAGCTATGGGAATGAGGATTGCAAAGCAGATTAGAAAAATTCCTGCTTCTTGCAAATCTTGAATTCTGCTAGCAGCAACCAAGCCCATGTCTAACAAGAAAAAAGTCAAAACTCCATAAAACAAATCTTGAGTAAAGGGACTTAAAACTTCCCAGCCGTGCTCTCCTGTCAGTATCCCCATAATTAGGCTGCCAATTAGCAGAAATACTGAACTGTTTAGAAAGGCTTCTTTGATCACTTCTGACCAAACTATTTCTCGTTTTTCTTCTTCGCCGCCGAATACGCTGACGAGAATTAGGCCGACGATAATTGCTGGGGATTCCATTAATGCTAGCGCTGCTACCATGTAACCGTCAAAGTCGATGCCCTGTGCTGTGAGGAAAGAGGTTGCGGTGATAAAGGTGACGGCGCTGATGGAACCGTAGGTGGCTGCGATCGCCGCAGCATTGTAGGCGTCGAGTTTGATTCTCAGTATAAAGAAAGTATAAACTGGTACGAGGGCAGACATCAACATTGCTGCCAAAATTGTCAGGGCGACTTGCTGGTCAATACCGCTTTTGGACAGTTCGACGCCGCCTTTAAATCCGATCGCAAACAGCAGGTACAGGGAAAACAGTTTGGGGATGGGGGCGGGAATTTCTAAATCGGATTTGAGAAAAATTGCTGCCATTCCCATGAAAAAAGCTAAAACTGGTGGATTTAAGATATTTGACGCTACGAGACTCAAATCCACGATCGTTAACTCCCATTTTTGATTTTTTTAATATTGTTTCACCCATAATTGTTGCACGAGAAGCGATCGATGGCGCGATCGAACCTTTGACTCCGAAAGCTCGATCGGACTAAATACGGCTGCGGGTGTCTACTGCACACCCGCAGCCGTTGTAGGGTGTGCAGCACACACCCGCAGCCGTTGTTTTTTAACTCACTAAGCCACTGCCAAGTAAGATTCTAGGGCTTCGGAATCGCCGATCAACTTGCCGTCGATAAATACTTGCGGCACTGTTGTAGCACCAGTTACGGCCCGGAGCGATCGGGTTGTGATGTCTTGGCCGAGGACGATTTCTTCATAATCCAAGCCCTTTTCAGTCAGCATGGCCTTAGCCTTAGCGCAGAAGGGACAGCCTACTTTTGTAAACACCGAAACCACCTTGGGCTTGGTTGCTGAAGAGTTGATGTACTTGAGCATCGTCTCAGCATCGGACACCTTGAAAGGATCGCCCGGTTCCTCCGGTTCAATAAACATTTTCTCAACCAAACCATCTTTGACCAGCATCGAATAGCGCCAAGACCGCTTTCCAAAGCCTAAATCTGTTTTGTCTACCAGCATTCCCATGCCTTCAGTAAACTCACCGTTACCGTCGGGAATTAACGTCACATTGTTTGCTTCTTGGTCTTTTGCCCATTCGTTCATCACAAAGGTGTCATTGACGGAAATACAAACGATTTCATTTACGCCATTTTCTTTGAAAACCTTCGCCAATTCGTTGTAGCCAGGGAGGTGTGTTGAGGAACAAGTGGGAGTAAATGCTCCCGGTAGCGAGAACACCGCTACCGTTTTGCCTGCAAACAAGTCATCGGTGGTGACATCCACCCATTCGTTGTCTTTGCGAGTGCGAAAGGTGACTTTGGGTACTCTTTGACCTTCTTTGTTAGGCAGCATAATTTTGAGTCCTTGAGTATTTGGGTTAAATTCCTTCGTTCATTATAGCGTACTCATAACGAGTATGACTTGTCAAGGGAAAACAGGTTTTTTAGTCAGCGGGCAATTGGCAGTTGGAGGTTGGCGGTTGGAGGTTGGCGGTTGGAGGTTGGCAGTTGGAGGTTGGCAGTTGGAGGTTGGCGGTTGGAGGTTGGTAGTTGCTTGTTTTCCTGCCTGCTGCCGACTCACAACTGCCGACTCATAACCAAATCCGGGTTTTGGATACCCTTGATGAACCGGCGCAGGCCGACTTTGTTTGACAAGATGCGGTTTCAACCACCAACCACCAAATAACAACTAACAAATAACAACTAACAAATAACAACTAACTACCAATCAAACTTTCTCCCCAAATACTCCTCTAATTCCTGATTATAAGGTTTAAAATAATCGTTTAAAAGTTCGCAAACTGACTCGTTTACTGGCGGATAAAAACCGGGATTAGCATTTTGATATTCAGGTAATTGATATTCCGGCAAATCTAAGAATTCTAAAACTTGTTTGACAGTCGCCGCCGCATTTGCATAAAAATCTTCACTTTTCAAAATTAATAACTGTTGTTTGGGAAAGAAAGCCAGCCAATTTTTAATAAATTCTACGTATCTGCCGCGCGCTAAATAATTCCCCGGTTCTTCGCCGATGATGTATTCTGGATTTTGATTCAACCGTTCAATTTCATCGCTAATTGCCCGATCGAGCGATCGCCCTTCCCAATTCAAGCCCTTTAAGCGGTAGAAATGAGAAATCGCGCGATCGCTCGGATTTCGCAACAGCACAATCAGCTTAGCCTCTGGACACGCGCTGTAGAGACGTTTCGGCGCTTCCCGACAGTCAAAATAACTAGGACTAGCCTCACCAGTCACAAACTCCCCTCCCTCCGGCATGGGCGGGAAATGAGCCAAATACCAATCAATTCCCCTGTGAAAATGCCACGAAAAAAAATCCATCTCCTTTTTAATCGGAGTCAGAATTTGCGGGTGTTGAGCTAAATAAGTGTACAGAGAAGTCGTGCCGCACCGCTGAGAACCTATAATTATAAAATTAGGAAATTTAACTTTATCTGTTGTTTTTGTAAGAGGCAAATTGCCTGTATTTTTAAGTATAGCAGATGCCAAAGTTTGTTTATAACTAGCAGTTTGATAACAATCAATCGCCTCAGCAATTTTGCCTTGTCTCGTCAAAACTTCGCCCAAATTCAAATAAGGCCAAAAAGCCTCCGGTTGAGCTTCCACAACTTCGCGGCACAACTTCTCAACTTCATCCAGCTTATTTTGCTCAACCAAGATTTCCCATAAATTGTAATAAAACCACCAAGGATTATCGGGATTTATTTGGATTGCTTGCAAAAATGTTTCCGCCGCTTCCTCCCCATATTTTTGCTGGCTCAAAACAGCACCCAAATTGTAATATGACCAGCAATCATCGGGTTTTTGGGCGACTGTGGCGCGGGCGGAGGCTAAAGTGCTAACGTACTTTTCTTGCTGCTGTAACAACTCCTCTAATTCCGCTGACAGTTCTGCACAACTCGGAGCGTATGTCAAGAGAAGTTGGTAAAAAATAATTGCGCTTTTTGGGCGATCGTACTTTCCTAAATTTTTTCCTAACTGCAAATAAAAATCCCAATTTTCCGGTGTAATTTGCAATTGACCCTGTTCTAATACCAACTTTAAATCAGACTTTGTTTGTCCGATAACATACCCCAATTTATCATAAATTCCCGGCAAACTTCCGTCAATTTCCACAGCTTTCAAATACGCAGCAATAGCTTCATCCCACTGTTTTAGTTGAGTTAAAGCATCGCCCAAATTGCAAAAAGACCAAGTAAAATCCGAGTTGAGAGCAATCTCGCAGCGGTAAGCCGCAGCAGCCTCTTCCCATTCCCGAAGTTTCAGCAAAGCATCGCCCAAATTGTGATAAGACCACGAAAAATCGGGATTTAACTCAACAGCTTTTTTGTACGCGCAGACAGCATCCTCCCATTGTTCGAGTTTCAGCAAAACATCGCCCAGATTGTGATAAGACCAAGAAAAATCCGGGTTTAACTCAACAGCTTTGCGGTAAGCAGCAACAGCCTCATCAAACCTACCGCTTGATTGCAGGGAATTTCCCAACTCGTGGTAGTCATTATCCATGCAAAACTCCTGCAAGAGTTAGTAATTGTTCCAGCGAGTTCAAATCCAACCGCATATTCTTATGTAATGGTTTTGTCGGAGTTCGATCATCAACCAAATCACCAATTAAATAGTAATGTTCCAAACCGCACAAGTTGCTAATCATCCAATAACAATGCGGAACGTAAAGGGGAGAAAAAATCTCAATTACCTTAGTTCCCGGACTGCAAAAAACTAGATTAGTCAACCCGCCTCCGTGAGGTGCGACAACCACTTTAGCAGCAGCCAAACACGCTGCTTGTTCCGCTACCGACATCGTTTCCAGATTGACTGCACGAAACCCCAATTTTTCTAAGTATTTAATTACCTCTTCATCGTTGACGATTCGCCGATAGGATGCTTGTTCGCGACTGATATAAATGCGCTCTGAATAATTTGTATTTAGTGGCTGCTGTTCATTTAAAAATGTCTGTCGTAGATGTTCACACTTCCATTTTGAAACAGCCCCCGCTCCGTCATAAGATATTGATGGAATTATTAATTTATCTGCTGTAATATGTAAATTGCAGCGGCTTTCTAAAAGTTTATGTTGAGAAATTCCTAAAGTATTTAAAGTTTCTGCTTGATAGGAAGAATCCGAGGCATTGACAACAAACTTATCTATAGTTTCTATCAATCCGCTGCGCTGCAAAAGGTCAAATCGGGTAATCACATCAAACATCCAATGAAAATAAGAGGCTCCACCCCAGCGAGCAGATAAAAAAGCCACATTTCCATCGACGTGTTCAGCGGGAGGCAATTTGTCGGAAGTAATTACTAATTCAGCACAACCCATTGAAATATCAGCAACAAGTTTATTGTCTGAATTAATCACGGCGGTAGTCACAACATCGGCCCAAGCTCGTCCGTTTGACAATACGGCAACAAAAGCTTTTCTGGAATGACTTTGATTTTCCCCAAATCTGCGGCTGCTGTCGATTGTTTTGGAATCAGATAAATTGATTTGACTCGCAGGATAGATGTCAATGCAGGTGAGGTGCGGATTGGATTCTGCTGTAACGGTCAAATCTTCTGTAAACCCACAGTATTTTTTGAGAATACTTAAAGGTAAGATTTGATTGCTGCATTTTGCTCGATCGCTCTCATCGACTTCTCCTTGTTGTTCCAGAGCATACCCTATATTATCGTAAGCTTCAAACAAATCGGGTTGAATTTGCAGGGCTTGAACTAAATTAGTGATTGCAGGTTCCCACTGCTGTTTTACAATTAAACTCAAACCCAATCCTTCGTAACACCAACAGGATTTTGGATCGAGATTTATGCCTTTTTCGTAAATGGCGATCGCCCTTTCCAATTCCCCTTGATTCCGCAGCGCATCGCCCAACTTTTTGTACAGCCAACTCTCATTGGGTTCTAGCTCAACAGCACGGCCAAAAGCCACCGCTGCTTCCGGCCAATTTTCTTGTTTTTCTAGAACTTCGCCCAAACTATTGTACAGCCAACAATCATCCCGATTTAATTCAATAGCTTTGCGGTAAGCATCCGTCGCCTCTTCCCAATTTTCTAGTGCAACCAAAGCCTTACCTAATCTCTCGTAAGACCAACAAAAATCGGGATTCAGTTCAACTAACTTGTGGTAACTAACAGCAGCGTTTTCCCACTCAGAAAGCTCCATCAGCGCATCGCCTAAATTATTGTAACTCCAACAAAAATCGGGATTTAATTCAATCGCTTTGTGGTAAGCAGCAGCGGCTTCGCTGTATTGCTCGATCGCCTGTAAAGTTTCCCCCAGAAAGTGGTAAGCCCAACTAAAATTAGGGTTAAGCGCGATCGCCCTTCGGTAAGCGGCCCCAGCTTCCTCAAACAAATCTTTTGCTTGCAAAGCTTTACCCAACTTGTGGTGAGTCAAGTAATTCTCAGACTTAATTTTGATAGCTGTTTGATAGCGGGCGATCGCCTCATCCAAATAACCCGTATTTGCCGCAATATCCCCCAACTTTTCCCAACCCAGAGACAACAGAGTTTGCTCTTCGCCCAATTTTTGATTGTCCGTTTTTTTGACAATCAGTTGATAGCCTTTGTGTACTACTTCTAACTGACTGCTAAACATCTCCAAAAAAACATCGATTCCAATTTTAGTATCTTGCTCCGGGCTATCGGGAAAAGTAAACTCGTAATCGTCAAAAATCATCAATCCGCCAACTTTTACCAACCTCCAAGATAAAATCGCATCTTGCAAAGCGCTGGTGGGTTTGTGACAGCCGTCAACGTAAGCAATATCGTAAAATTCTGAAGTTAAATTAATTAACAAATCTTGAGAGTAACCTTCTAATTCAATTACCTTCTCGCCCACTCCCGTTTTAACAATATTGCCCTTAAAATGTTGTTGAAAATACAAATCGATGCAAGTAATTTTTGCCGTCGGATGAGTTAAAATATTGTCCAACAACCAGCAAGCCGACATTCCTTGAAAACTGCCGATTTCCACAACTTGAAAATCTGCGATTCCGGTAAACTGCTGCAAATGCCGCTGCCAAATAGGGATATTGTGGGTAAACCAATCTTGGGTAAATTGATAATTTTTCGCCGCACATTCTGGCCAACCTCTCAATTCACTGGCTTTTTGGTGGCAAATAATTGCTTCGGTCAATTCTCCTAATTGCGGTAGAATATTGCCTAAATCATTGTAAGCCTTAGAGTTGCTCGGATCGATTGCGATTTGGTGGCGGTAAGCAGCGATTTCTGCGTACAATTCCTGTTGTTTCGCCCGCACTTCCTGAAGTTTGGCGACAACTTCCGCAGCATTGGGATCGATTTTGATGGCCATGCTATAAAATACGATCGCACCTTCCAACTGCTTCTGTTTCGCTAAACTGTTGCCTAAATTTATCAAAAATTCCGCTCCATCCAACTCAATTCCCAGCAATGTGTGGTAATTTTTTCCGCTAGGAAGCAGCTCTATAGCTTGACAATAAACTTCGATTGTGCTGTCTAAACCCGATTCGCTGCGCTTCCGCAAAACATATCCCAATCTCTGATTGATTCCAGTCAAATTCGGTTCGAGTTGAATCGCGCGGAGGTAAGCGCTAACAGCTTCATTCCAGGATTTTTCGCAGGTTAAAGCAATTCCTAAATTGCAGTAAAACCAAGGAATTTCGGGATTGATAGCAATGGCTTGGCGGTAGCAACTAATAGCTTCTTCCCACATTTGTTTTTGAGCCAAAGCTTCGCCTAAATAATTGTGCGCCCAATAGGAATTATCATTGATTTCCAGAGTCTGACGGTAACATTGAATTGCGACATCAAACTCGCGTTTCTGCGCCCAAACATTGCCCAAACCAAGGTATGCACGGGCGTAATTCGGATTGATTTCGAGGCTTTTGCGGTAACAGGCGATCGCCCGATCGCATTCTCCTCGCTCGGCCCAAGTTTTACCCAAACTGTGGTAAGATTCAAAAGAATCTGGATTGATGGCAATGGCTTGGCGGTAATTGGCGATCGCCTCATCCCACCGCTTCTGACCTACCAGCATTTCCCCCAAATTGTGATAAGCTGTTGCCAGTTGCGGGTTTAACTCAATTGCCCGGGAATAACATTCGATCGCTTGTGGCACTTTTCCCAATTCAACTAAACCATTTCCCAAGGTGACGTACTCGTCAGCAGTTGCCCAATTCGGCTCGATTTTGAAAGCTTGATACCAACACTCAGTCGCCTTTTCTCGATTCTCCAACTGCGTCCAAACTTTCGCCAACTGTCGGTAAGCAGCAGCAAAATTTGGCGCTAGGGCGATCGCTTTTTCACAACTGGCGATCGCCTTTTCCCACTGTTTCGCCTGAGAATACAAAATGCCTAAATTAGCGTAAACTTCCGGCAAATTTGGATTGCGATCCAGCGCCGATTCATACCACTGCTTAGCTTGTTCAATTTCACCTCGCACCTGCATCACCTTTCCCAGCGTCTGACAAGCAGCAGCCAAATTCGGTTCAATTTTCAGCGCTAACTCGCAAGCAGCAATCGCCTCATTAAATCTTCCTTCAGCTAAATGAATTTCTGCTTGCCGATTCAAATCAACCGCTGCTTTTTGCATCTTCTCAATCGAGGGCATAATTAAATTTACTCCAAATGCCAGCTAACCCAAATTAACCACTTCAAGCATCCTTTTTAGCGAACTCAAGTTCACCAAAATATCTTCAGTCAGTGAATTTTGATACATTAACTGTCTAATAGGATAGCATTCAAAAGCCTCGCCCGCCAAGTAATAATGATTTAACTTCAAATGTTGACTAATCCCCCAGTAATAATGGCTGATATAGTGAGGCGACACCAACTCAATTACTTTAGTTCCCTGCCGACAAAACATCGTATTAGTTAAGCCGCTACCGTGGGCGGCAACTATCACATCAGCAGCCTCAAAATGAGCAATTTGTTCAACCAAAGACATCGATTCAGGGAAGATAGAAACAAACCCATATTCTTCCAAAATCTCAACCACATTTTCCTCGTTCAAAACTCGGCGATACCTCGCTTTGTGGCGGCTGATATAAATGCGTTTTGGATAACTCGAACCTGGGATAATTTTCGTGAGAAACTCCCGCCTCAAAAAATCCATCGCCCACCCAGGCGGCCAGCCCAAATATCCCGCAAAAGAAGGTACAATTAACTCTGTTGCTTGAAGGTGAGGCAGGCGATCGCTCTCCAAAACCTTTGCTTCGGGAATGCCCAGAATTTCGAGACTTTCCCGCTGAAATTGGTGCTGACAACTATTCACCAAAAACCAATCAATCTCTGCCAAATCCCTACCGCTTTGCCGCAGCAATTCAATTCGCGGCAAAACGTCCACCATCCAGTGAAAATAGACATTTCCCGACAAGCCAGAAAGCACCGCCACCACGCCCTCAATTTGTTTTAAACCTGGAAAAGATTCTAAGTCAAAAACGCTATGTTTTCTAACATCATGCTTGTCGCATCCCGGCAACAAATCAGGATAATCTCTCGACACATCAGCCAACAAATAATTATCGGGAGTAATGACAGCGATCGCCTTGGAAATCAGCCAATAATTTTGCTGCGGCACAATCCAAACTCGCCCGTGGGGAATCTGTGCCACAAAAGTTTTTAGCGCATCCACAGGTATCGGTTTCGAGTTAGATAAACCGTAAACTCCCCAACCCAAATGCACCGGATCGAACCACTTAGAAATTCGCTGCAAACACAGCCCGCAAGTCAAACCACCACAATCGGAATTTGCCAATTGGGAATGAGCAATTGGTAATTGGGAATGAGCCAAAACTTCGGCATTTTCTGTCTGGGCTTGCCAAACTATTTCTACATAATTCCCAGCATCCAATTGGGCATTAACCAACCAATCCCAAGTCGATAGATAAATACCTTGAGGAAGTGCGATCGCACTTGTTGCTATTGCCAGAGAGTTCCCTGTTTGCGATAGTTGAGTATACCCGCAGCTTTGCAATTCTAAAACTTTTTGATAATAGTCGATCGCCCGTTGCCAGCGCCCCTGTTTTTCCTGGACTTTTGCCAATTCTACATAAACCTGCGGTAGAGCTGGTTGAACCGTCAAAGCCATGTGGTAAACTGCAATGGCCGCATTCAGGCGCTTTTGCTGTACCAAGCAATTGCCCAGCCGCCAGTAAAGTTCTGGATTTTTCGGATTAATTTGCAAAGCTTTTTGATAATAAGCGGCGGCAGATTCAGCACCGCCGTACTCTGTTAAAGCGTTACCCAAATGCAGGTAAATTGCTGCTAAATTATCGCAAATTTCAGCAATTGGTAATTGGGAATCGGGCATCGGCCAAACAGGGCAATTGGGCATTGGGCGTTGGGCATTGGGCATTGGTAAGGGGGAATCGGTAATTAATCTTCCCTCTTCCCTCTTCCCTCTTCCTTCTTCCTTCTTCCCTTTTCCCTCTTCCTTCTTCCCTCTTCCTTCTTCCGACGGACTTACATCCGTTACATCCGTTACATCCGCTACATAATCCGTTGCCGAACTTCCCTCTTCCCTCTTCCCTCTTCCCTCTTCCTTCTTCCCTCGGACTTCTTCCGACGGACTTACATCCGTTACATCCGTTACATCCGTTACATCCGCTACATAATCCGTTGCCGAACTTCCTTCTTCCTTCTTCCCTCGGACTTCTTCCGACGGACTTACATCCGTTACATCCGTTACATCCCGTACATTGCTCGTTGCCGAACTTCCCTCGGACTTCTTCCCTCGGACTTCTTCCTTCTTCCTTCTTCCTTCTTCCTTGACTTTTAAATCCGTTAAATCCGTTACATCCGCTACAAAATCCGTTGCCGAACTTCCCATCAATGCTGCGAGAAATCGATCGCACGCAGCGATCGCCCTTGACAATTCATCATCCTCTGCAGCAGCAGTTTGCCGGATTTCTCCCAAACGGCAGTAAGCCTCAACAAAATCAGGCTTCAGAGCTATCGCCTGCCGAAAATAAGGCATGGCTTCGGCAATTTGACCCAAAACCATCAAAGAAAATCCGGCATCCGTACAGCCCGAAATATGTTGGGGATTTAGTTCGATTACCCGATCGAAACAAGCAACCGCCGCCGAATGTTCTCCCTGCAATTGCCAAGCTTTCCCCAGATTGTAGTGGGCTAAAACCATGTCGGGTTCCAACTCAATAGCTTTGAGGTAAGATGCGATCGCCCGATCGGGATTTTTGTCCTGCAGCGCTTGCCCCAAATTATTGTGCAGCGTCGCCCAATCCGGCTTAATCTCCATCGCTTGTTGGTAAATCTCGATCGCCTCAGCAGGGCGATCGTCCTTCAGCAAAAGCACGCCCAAATTGTTGTAAGCTTCCACATAATCCGGCTGTTTGGCAATCGTCAGACGGTAGGTATCAATAGCCGCAGCAAGCTGATTGTTTTCATCTAAAACCACAGCCAGATTGTAGCAAGCAAGGAGATAATTGGGTTGAAGGGCGATCGCCTTTCGGTAACAGTCGATCGCGCCCAACAAATTACCCTGCTTGTGAAAAACATTTCCCAAGTTATAATGAACTTCCGCCCAATCTGGCTTCAACTCCAGAGTTTTGCGGTAATGAAAAGCCGCCTCATCCAACCAGCAATACTCGTTGTAAAGTTGACCCAAATAAGCATGAGCCAGAACAAACTGGGGCGAAATTTCCAAAGCTTGCACAAAAGCATCTCTTGCCGCTGTCGGGTCTCCGCTCGCTTCGAGAATTTCGCCTAAAGTGGTGTAAGCTAGCGGCGAAAATGGCTGTAGTTCGATCGCCTGATGGCAAATATCGATCGCCTCAGTTAACTTCCCCTGCTTCAAATAAACTTGGGCTTGACGGATGTATGCTTCAGTGCTCATTGCTTCTGGGCAGTTGCGGTTTTTCCCCGCTTCAGGAAAACTTATAAATTATGATTTTAAAATTTTTGTATATTTTATACCAATTTCATAAAGTTATGCTACTACCGAAAGTTTGACTCCCCCCCTTAATAAGGGGGGGCTGGGGGGGGGTAGATATGTAGCGCTATTTTATGAATTTGGTATTAGGCGAGCGGGCGATCGATTAATTTCATCAATAACTGGCGATCGATTTTTTTTTATAGCAACCGCCACAACGCTTAGGGTCTTTTCGAGTGCCCAAATCATTGCTATTATTACCTCTTCCTCCTGCCTCCTGCCTCCTGCCTCCTGCCTCCTGCTATAACAGTCCCTACTTCAATTCCCGAATTGAAACCTCACCCCGCTGGTAGCAGAGTGAGGTTGAAATCCTTTAAAACACGATCGGCAGTTGTAAGAACAGCCCCAGATGTTATCCAGTGCTGGCCCACAACTGCCAGTTGTTTTAGAACAGTTCTAAGTTGTTCGAGGTAATTGTCAGGCCAGGTTGCAACTGAGCAATAGTTAGCACTCCGCCGGTACCGTTGAAGTACAACACACCGTTTTGCGGGTCGTAAACCAACTTGTTAGCAGTTCCAGGGCTGCTGGCTGCATTGAAGTTAGAAACCACGACAAACTCGCTGGAATCCAAGCCTGTGCCCAAAGCACCCAACACACCGCCTGACTTCAATACGATCTTATCTTCGGCTGGAGTAAAGTCAGTGATCGTGTCTACGCCGAAGTCGCCGCCAAAACCAGCGAAGTAGAACGTGTCGCTGCCGGCACCGCCAGTCAAGACATCGCTACCTCTGTCGCCAGAGATAAAGTCATTGCCAGCACCGCCATCGACTGTATCGTTGTCCTTACCGCCGTAGAGGCTGTCGTTGCCGTCGCCACCGCTCACGATATCGTTGCCCCGGCCGCCAAAGACGGTATCGTTGCCACTTCCGCCGAGTACGGTGTCGTTGCCGTTGTCGCCAGAAACCAAGTCATTGCCAGCACCGCCGTCGATGATGTCATTTCCTTTACCGCCAAAGATCCGGTCGTCGCCGTCACCGCCAGCGACCGCATCGTTACCGCTGCCTGCAAAGATAGCGTCGTTGCCACTGCCGCCGCCGATGCTGTCACTGCCGCCACCGGAAATAATGATGTCATCACCACCACCGCCAGCAATGACATCATTGCCGCCAAAAGTCAGAATGATATCGGCTTGTTGGGTGCCGTTCAATCTGTTATCCGTTTGAGCGCCGATAATGTTAGAACCACCACCACCTGTCGGGTTAGAAGTTACTGGCGTTGTTGGATTAGTTACCTGTGTCATTTACACTCCTCCTAAAAGATCAATCATTTTTCTACAATACACTTTTCCCTCCAAAGGGATTCAATAAATGAAACCGGACATCGGTTGAGACCCTAATTGACCCGGCTGCTATAAGCTGTCATGTAATTTAATTTGTCAGCAGGGAGCCCCGGAGCGCGAGTACAATCCTTTATTCGTATAGCAGCAAATATCGGTTTTTTCCTGCTTTGGACTCTCCACTCCACAACTCCCTCCTCTAACACGAAAATATTCCACTTAAACGTTTGTGAGTTTACCATACCTAGCTCTGGTGCGGCTAGTCATTTTTAAAACATTAGTCTGCAAATACACGCTGACCATTTTTAATGGGAGTATGCTCTCAAGATTGAGAATTTGCACCGCAGTCCTTGGCAACTGTCGATCGCCCTGCTACTCCTGTTCGGGCCCGTTCGGGCAGAACAGGAGTTGCAATGTTTTAGTATACTCTCGTTGACCTGACTTTTGAGTTCCGCCAATAGTTCCCAAAAAATCAAAAAAAAATTTAGCGGGCATTCCCAGGCCGCCCAAGCTTGGGGTCGCTTTCGGTCAAAATTGCGCCCCAACACAGTCCTTGAGGCACTTTTGTGGCTCATCACCCCAGTTTTTATCTAATAAAATCGGTGATTTCGGCAATCGAGTTGCGATTAAGGGCCGCACACTAAGCTGTTGCTCATATAGATTGTGTATGGCGATTGAGGGTCCGATGGGGATCAGGGGAGAGGGGGAGAGAATTTGACGATTTTTGATTGTCATCAAAATATACAATGTTTATTTGCACAATAGCTTAGAGTTAAGACGTTTGGTCAAAGGTGAGAATAATTTGCTGCCGAGCTTAACATTAGTTTCGCTCAAAAAATGCAACCGATCGAGCCTAGGTTCCCAACCCGCTGGCGCAGGAAGTCACCACCAATCGCCGATCGCAAATCGGATTAGTTGTCTTCGGTTGGCGACACAATGCCAAACAGATAAATCTTGAAAGCCGGAGTATGGGACTGTTAAAAGTGAAACTACACCCTCAGCCTCCTGCATTCAGTTGACAGTTGACAATTAATATATAAGTTTTTCTGATAATTATATTTAACAATTTAAATTAATCAAATTGATTATTAAGTAATAAAATTCTGGCTAATTGTTAACTTCGAGGAGTACGCCCGCAATTAGCAATTTCGAGGGAATTTGATTGAGCATTCATAGACAAGCTGTACTATTGAGACGATTTGTGTGCTTCTAGTTGCTGAGTTGAGCCGTTAGAATAGCTCTGGTTATCGTAGCTGTAAATGTGAGGGTCGCTCTCGAAAATATAACCTATCGAAGTAGCTGCATAGTAGCTCAGGGCTAGCAGCGACACTAGATTAAGAATTCGATAAACTGGCTTTTCAGATATTTCTTTCATTTTAAGTCCTATTGTTTGTGTAAATAGCAAAGTTGGCTACAGTGACGGCACGTTTTTTTGAGAAGTTCCCGCCAATACAGCACCCGTTCTAAAATCCGAACGCTGGCGTACTCAAATCCTGATGTCCGATCGCCTACAACAAATTTTGCCTATGGGGCAAACAGTTGTTATTGCTATTTCATATTGCAGTCTCCCCCTTGCATTGTCTATCTAACTGCGGTAAGACTTCGACGATTTAGGCGTTCTCCAACTCTACAATTGCCTGTAAAAAGCTGCTACATTTTAAGAAACAATAGCTGCTAAAGCCTGCAGCACAAAGACTGTAGCGGTTTTTGTCCTGCGCGCATTTTCCCAAATTCCCTCAAGGGCGTGCGGCGGCCCAAAGCCAGAAAAACTATGAAGTTAGTGAGCGATCGCTCAAATAAATATGTCTTAAGTTATACTCGATCGAGCAACAGACCGTGTTACATTGCTTATCGAGCTTGAGTGTTTCTGGCTGTGTAGTAAACAGCATTTTTTTGTTTGAGTGCTGTCGCGCTCGCAGCACAGGTTATCGAACCCGTGCGATGGAGGACGCTACCTCGCGACACATCTATAAGCCAAGCCCGCGCGATCGCGCGACAGAGCGCAAGTCGTAAAAAATACTTTTTGCATTCGGACAGAGATGCTCCCTGATACTGTCAGGAACCTCAGCCATGACAGCATCAGGCTTGTCAGAGTAATCTGGTGACAAAAAAGCAGGATTAAAATAGTAGAATGCAGAATTGGAGAGCGGTCAAAAAATATTGACCTTATAGATGCACATGGTTAGGGAAAAACAAGATGAAGATGCGATCGCTGCCACGAGCGATGTAGGGGGGATAAGTTATGACGAAACACCCAACAGCGTTTGAGTCAGTTACTTCTACAATTTATTAGAACAATTACTCGGATTTAACTGGAACAACAGACTTTTTGCTGGTAATTTGCAAAAGGGATAGGGGCAGCACAACAGGCCAAATCAGAGGGCCGATTACTAAGGCTATCCAAGAGATTAAGTCAGTTTTTGATGTCGCACTATCGTTCCAAAAACTTTTGAACCAAACAATAAAAACGATTAAGGCAATCGAAAAGTAGCCAATAACGATCATTGTTTTACCTGTTAGTCTATAAGATGGGCTCGAAGTATTGATCATTATTATATCTCAGGGTGCGGTTTGCCGATCGCAAATTTTCCCCGACCCTGCAACTGTCGATCGCCCAAACTTTCACAGATATTAGACTCCACACCCCAAGATGTCGCCTTCAACACGCACTTTGGCGACAGCCAGCGGCGCTCAAAGCCTTGCTCTCATGAGTTTTTGACGTTTCGTCAAACTTTGAGAGCAGCCCGAAAATGACCCCAAAGGCGATCGAATATTTTGTTCTTCGGTGATTTAACTCACCTATACTCCCAGACTTCGATCGCAAGTATAGTTCAGAACGATCGCACAGCTTAGCTGACGGCAATCACCCTACTGTCATCTCAAACACTGCATATTAGAACAGTCAAGATTAACGAAATTTCATGCAAGCTCTGACTTTACAATCCGATCGGGCGATCGCTGAACTATTCTATCAAGTCACCTATTCAGGAAATCTGACTCCCACTCAAAGCCACAAACTGCTTTCGTTCTGCCAAAGCGCTCTGAACCAAGATGACCGAGATGCAGTCAACCGCCTGCTTTACGCCATCCGCCGCGGATGGATCGGGATTTCCGATTAGTCCCCTCAGAGATATCGCCTTTCTCAAAAAGGTGAGAAGTCAGTGGATTTTAGATTTTAGACTTTAGATTGGGGAATTGGGGGATTGGGGATTGAGGGAGCAATACCTCATCCTTCGCTCGCACTGCTATACTTTCTCTCCTGTAAAGCTTTTAACCTTATTAAAAAAAAATCGTAGTGCGATCGTTGCAGTCGAACCCGGTTTCTTCAAAAAGCCGGGATTTTCGATTGGAAGTAGTCAACAGTTAGTATTACTTAAGTATATCCACGGACAAATCCTCCACCACTACACCCGTTCAACAGCAAACACTAAACAGCTTGTCATTTGATCGAAAGACTTACGCCAACAGGATTAGCAGCGAGGGAAATTAATTTTTCCTTTCCCCTACAAGGAGGAGGCTTTAAACCCATTTTGTCCCATAAAACTTTTACGTTTTATTAAGTCGATCGGTTTAGTTCGCAAACATTCGTAGTCTATTATGAGATAAATATTAATTTATTTGTAGTAATCTCTTAACAAAAGCTACAGATTTCGGAATTACCAAAAGCCAGAAATCTTGACAGAGTTGGTGTTTCGAGTTTCTATCTATATCTAGGAAAATACGATACCTAACTTTGGCTGACACAAATCACAAATCAAAGCCGAATAGATCACATTAACTCGCCTCTTTGAATCACATTAAACTTTGGAAAGTTAGTCAATACTACTAAAAGCGAGTTCAAAAAAAACACAATGATGACCCAAACGCTTTTAACTCAATCTAGTATTGCAGAGCTAGTCTTTCAGGTATATCACTCGGGTTTGTTGACTCCCACTCACCGACGCCAGCTACAAACAGCGCTGTTAAACGACCGTCTGAGCGAAGAAGATCAAACAGCCATCAACCGCTTGCTCCACGCCGTTCGGCGGGGCTGGCTGAAAGTCGTAGACTAAACTCAAGTACAAAATTTTTTGCAGATTCTGTGGAAATACACAGTCAATAGATTTTAGTAGATTTTAGATTTTAGATTTTAGATTTAGTCAACAGATGAATCTGGAGATTGAACAGTAATCTAAAATTTTTGCCTCTCCACTCAGAATGGTACGCGGTACGGTATCCATTCAAAAACGCATTCACCTAAAGACAGAATTAAATCCTCTCAATAAAATCAGGATTTAAACTAAAGGTAGGGTGCGCCACAGCACCCCGCAGTTTAAAGTTCTATTTTGCCAGCTTATTTACTCAGAAATTTTGCCATCAGGCATCATCGCTTCTCTGAGATTCGCCTCGTTTAAATTTGTCCCGCGTAAATTAGCTTGATGCAGGTTTGCTCCCCGGAGATTTGCTCCCTTAAGGGAAACTCCGCTCAAATCAGCTAGATGAAGATTCGCACAGCTCAAGTTTGCTCCGCTCAAATTGGCTCCCTTCAAATCTGCTTTTTCGAGATTGGCTTCGGTCAAATTTGCCCAACTCAAATTTGCTTGAGTCAGCTTAGCATGGCTGAGATCGGCTTGTGTAAAGTTGGTGTCGGTTAAATTTGCTTTGCTGAGGTTGATGTGGCAAAGTTTTACTTCTGTCAAGTTGGCACCTTGCAAGTTAACGTTAACTGCATAAACTTGAATCAAAATTGCCCGCTGAAGGTTGGCCTCTCTCATGTCTGCACCTCTGAGACTCGCCCCGGTTAAATCTGCCCCGCCGAGCACCGCACTCCGCAAGATGGCTCCGCTTAAGTTCGCTCCCACCGCTTCGCATTCGCCGAAATTAGCCGACATGAGGTTGGCTTGGCTGATATTTGCTTGGCTGATATTTGCTTGATACAGATTGGCTCTGTAAAGGATGATGCCGATCGCATTTATACCTTTTAAATCAGCTTGACTCAGGTTAATATCGCGCAAATTTATCCTTGACATATTGACCCCGGCCAGGTCTACTTTCTGAAAAACCCGTTCTCCGGCTGCATACCGTCTGAGAAGTTCGTCTGGATTCATGTCATTTCCCTCAAAATATTGAATAATATCATTGATATTTCAATAATATTAGGCTTGACATCCACCCCGTCAAACAAGGAGCGGGGATTCCCAATCATCACTGATTAGGTTTCTGCTTCGTAGCACCAGCCTTCCGAGATTTACTCTCTTGGGGTCTTACAGTTGCTCCACAGACTGACACGGCTAGCCCAGCCGCCAAAATGTTTTTTGCAGCGTTGATATCTCGGTCATGGTTTGTCCCACATTTAGGACATTCCCATTCCCGAATATTCAACGGTAATTTATCTACAATATACCCGCAGTTTCCACAACGCTTAGAACTGGGAAACCAGCGGTCTATCTTTATTAGCTCTCGACCGTACCACTCGCATTTGTACGCCAACTGGCGAATTAGTTCGCCCCAACTAGCATCACTGATCGCCAAAGCTAATTTATGGTTTTTCACCATATTCTTGATAGCTAAATCCTCAACTACAATCGTTTGGTTTTCACGAATTAGTTGAGTTGTTAATTTATGTAGAAAATCTTTACGCGCATCGGTGATCTGTGCATGGATCTTTGCTACTTGTACCCGCGCTTTTTGCCTGTTGTTACTTCCCTTTTGCTTGCGGGCTAACGCTTTCTGTTTCCTCTTTAGCTTCTTGCGAAGCTTTTTAAAGTGCTTAGGATTGGCGATTTTATCGCCATCGCTAGTAGCAATTAGGCTGGTTATTCCTACATCCAATCCAATAGATTTCTCTATCTTCGGAAGTGGCTTGATTGTATAGTCGTCTACAAGCATGGAAACAAACCAACGTCCAGCAGGTGTCAGTCTTACCGTAACGGTAGACGGAATGCACCCTTCGGGAATTTGTTTGCTCCAACGAATTGGCAATGGAGTAGTGCATTTAGCTAAAAATACCTGTCCATCTTTCCAGCGGAAAGCTGACTTGCTGAATTCAGCACTGCCACCGTTATGCTTCTTCTTGAAGTTAGGATATCTAGCGCGACCGGCAAAGAAGTTGCTAAACGCTGCTTGAAGGTGTCTGAGTCCTTGTTGCAAAGGTACGCAGCTAACTTCATTCAAAAAATCAAGCTCTTCCTCTTTCTTCCAATTCGTCAGCATAGAGGAGGTTTGGCTGTAGCCAACTTTCTCTTGATGCTCGTACCACGCGATTGTGCGAGCAGCCAAAGCCTTGTTGTACACTAACCGTGTACACCCCATTGTCCGTCGCAAGAGATTTTCTTGCTGCGTAGTGGGATAGAATCGGTAGCGGTAGGCTTTTTCCATTCTCACACGTTAACACATTTTCTGTGATATTGTTGGTTTGAGGCAAGTCTTTTTGTAAAGCCGTCCTAAAAGGACGGGGTTTCTACCCATTTTTTTGATGAGCGACCTTTACGTTTCTTGGTCAGAGTACCATCGGACAATTGAGGATTTGGCTGTAAAAATTGATGAATCTCAGTGGAAATTCGATCGCATTGTGTGTCTCGCGAGGGGTGGGCTGCGGGTGGGCGATATTCTGTCGCGGATTTTCGACAAACCTCTGGCGATTTTAGCGGCCTCGTCCTACGGTGGGGCGGAGGGAAAAGTCCGGCGGGCGATCGAGTTTGCGCCTAATTTGACAATGGTGGGCGATAATTTGGGCAGCCGCATCCTGTTAGTTGACGATTTGGTGGATTCGGGCATTAGTTTAGATCGAGGTATCCTTTGGCTGCAAAACCGCTACGGCGAAGATATTCAGGAAATTCGGACGGCTGTACTTTGGTACAAGGCTTGTTCTGTGGCAAAGCCGGATTATTATGTAGATTATTTGGCTGACAATCCTTGGATTCACCAACCTTTTGAAATGTACGAAAAAATGAGTGCGGCTGATTTTGCGGCGAAAGTCAAAAATTAGCAAAACCCGCCGCTACGAGTCTTTGGTTGGTAGTTGCTCTTTTACCCAAGCTCTAAATGCTCTGAGTGTCGGGCTTCGGCCTTCAGTTTTGCTGCGATCGACATATTGAGTAATTACATCAATAATGGGAAAGTCGGGGAAATTTGGGCTGCTATCAGACTCAATATATTTTCCGTCTTGGAGCAGATAGATTTTCACGATTCGCCCGTCATATCTCCAAAGTTCCGGCACTTTCAAAGCTTGATAGCTGCTCAAACTGGTTTGTGAGGAGTTGTCAATCTCGATCGCCAAATCGGGAGGCGGATCTACTGTTAAATCTATTCTCTCCTTACCTCTGACTGCAGCTTCATGCTGAATGTAGAAACAATCGTCAGGTTCTACGCCGCTCTGCATTTCTTTGTTTTTGAAGGTAGTCGAACCTAAAACATCACAATCAATATTAAGCTCTTCCAGAAGTAACTTAACAAAGTCACCAATCAATGATTTAGCTTTTTCATGTTTTGGTAGCGGCCTCCCAATTTCTAGTGTTTCTTTATAATAAGTAAGTCGAAGTGCGTAACCTTCCCCTAACTCGTCTAGGATAGCTTCGTACATTTCCCAGCTAATATTTTGTAATTTTATTTTATTGCCTGGTGGGATAATTAGTTGATTTAGCTTAAATACGGTTGGTTTGGTTTCTGTTTGCATCGGTTGCTTCCATGAATGGGAGTCATAGCTCTATTTTATCAAGGGATTCAAGAATCGATCGGGCAAAAGTTTGATTTGGTTTTGCCCGATCTTTGGCACTTTTTGGAATAGTCCGCAATTGCGTTTACCCACAAGTCCGCCAGGGGTTGAAAACCCCTGTCTCATAGCTGAAGTCCTCTAAAAGAGGACTGGATATCTATTAATGAAGGTTTGACAGTCGGTTTTAACCGACTTTAGCTATGAGACGGGGAATTTATTCCCCGGCGGGCTTGTGGGTAATTGCAAGTCTGCTGATACAATTAGCGAATTGAAAGAATCCGTTAGCGAAGCCCTCGAAGAGGATCGCCCAATTCGACACTTCCAGCCAAAACTTCCAGCCGCGCCCACTGATCCGCTGCCAAAATATCCTCTAAACCAGGACTTTCACAGTTATCAGCTTGGTGTTTGTCGCACACCTGCTCAATCAACTTCGGAATATCCAAAAACTGAATCTTCTCGTCCAAAAATAGCGCTACCGCCTGTTCGTTCGCCGCATTCAGCACCGCAGGCATGGAGCCGCCCGCACGTCCCGCTGCATAGGCTAACTGCATACAAGGATACTTTTTGTGGTCTGGTTCTCGGAAAGTTAAATCGCCAGATTTTACCAAATCCAGCCGCGGCCAATCTGTAGGAATTCGCTCCGGCCAAGACAAAGCGTAAAGCAGCGGCAACCGCATATCCGGCCAGCCTAATTGCGCCAAAACCGACGTATCTTGCAGTTCAATTAACGAGTGAATTATGCTCTGGGGATGGATGACAATATCAATGTCGTCATAATCCATTCCAAACAAGTAATGAGCTTCAATTACTTCTAATCCTTTGTTCATCAAAGTAGCAGAATCAATCGTGATTTTCTGCCCCATCGACCAATTCGGATGTTTCAAGGCATCGGCGACTGTTACTTCTGCTAAGAAGTCGATCGGCAAATCTCGAAAAGAACCGCCGGAAGCTGTAAGAATAATCCGGCGCAACCCTCCCGCCGGCAAGCCTTGCAAGCACTGAAAAATTGCCGAATGTTCCGAATCGGCAGGCAATACTTTAACACCATATTTTTCGATTAAGGGGTTGACAACGGGGCCGCCGGCGATTAAGGTTTCTTTATTTGCTAAGGCGATATCTTTGCCTGCTTCTATAGCCGCAATTGTTGGCAGCAAACCCGCACAGCCAACTATGCCGGTGACTACGGCTTCAGCGTCGCCGTATTTGGCAACTTCGACAACGCCTGACTCCCCAGCAAGTAAAATAGGTTGAGGGTCGATATCTGCGATCGCCTCCTGCAATTCCTGTAATTTATCTTCGTCACAAATCGCGACAATTTCTGGTTTAAACTGGCGAATTTGCTGCGCCAGCAATGTTACATTTCGTCCTGCGGTTAACCCGACAATCCGAAATTGTTCGGGGTATTGAGCTACAATATCCAGAGTCTGAGTGCCGATGGAGCCTGTGGAGCCGAGAAGAGTTATTGCTTTCACAATTTTTTAAGGTTTTGTGGATTATTCTAATATTACGATTGCGCGAACTAAAATTAGCGGTTAACTATTGCGCGGCAAGCACATTCGATGGCATCATATTTTGACCGATCAGCTAGTGCCAGATTTCATGGAGAATAGGGAAAATTTTGTTGATGACAGCGCCGAAAATATAGAAGAAGGTCGATCGCAGCCACCGTCGAGTCTGGTTTGGGCGATCGGCACCGCTGCGGCAATTTTCTTTTTTTGTAGCAGTTTGCGGCACGCTTTATTCCAATCAACAGCTTTCGATTTAGGAATTTTTGACCAAGCAATTTACTCGATCTCCCAAAACCAAACACCTTTTTCTTCTTTAATGGAGATGCACATTTTGGGAGATCACGCAGCGGTAATCTATTATCCGCTAGCTTTGCTCTACAAAATTTACCCAGACGTGCATTGGCTGCTGTTGGTACAAGCAGTTGCTTTATCCCTGGGGGCGTGGCCTAGCTGGAGTTTAGCGCGTTTAGGCGGTTTAAATCAAGAACAATCCCGGGCGATCGCAATTATTTACTTGCTCTATCCGGTAGTATTCAACATCAATTTATTTGATTTTCACCCGGAAGTAATCGCTTTACCCGCAATTTTAGCAGCAATTTTGGCAGCGCGTTTAAATAAAATCCTGTGGTTTTGTACCGCAATTCTGTTAGTTTTGAGCTGCAAGGCAGTTTTGTCCCTAACCGTTGCTGCTATGGGGTTGTGGCTGTTTTTTTGCGAAAAAAAGCAGCGGTGTGGGGCGATCGCACTTTTGCTAGGTATAGCTTGGTTTTTGATTGCTTCCCAGAAAATTATCCCCTACTTTAGCGGTAGCGAAGTCGCCGGAGTCGGGCGCTACAGCTATTTAGGAAAATCCGTAATAGAAATAATCATCAACCTTTTATTAAAGCCACAATTAATCTTAGGAAGAATCCTTTCCATCGATACAATAAAATACTTATTCATCCTGATATTACCCATAATTTGGCTGCTGCTGCCATTTCCCCGCCCAAACAACCTCAAATATTTAACAGCCCTCATTCCTGCCATCCCTACCCTAATTATCAATATCCTCTCCGACTTGCCATTTCAACGCAGCTTAGCCTATCAATATTCAGTACCGATAATTCCATTTTTAATCCTAGCAATTATCGCCAAAGAATCAAACCGCAAAAACTCCCAATTCAAAATAAACCCGCAAATATTTTCCCGTTCTCAAAGGGCGAATTTACCATTTATAAAAATACCAATTCCGCAACTGTGGCACGGTTTTCAATTACCGAAGCAAATGATAATTTGGTCATTAATAATATTCTTAATTTTCGGAGAATATAAAGATTTTTTTCTGTATCTAAATAGACTAGATACCTGGCAAGCCACAGGGGAAGCAGTCGCACAAGTTCAACCCCAAAGCAGTATTTTAACAGATAACAGACTTGCCCCTCACTTCGCGCACCGCCCCATCGTAAAATTGCTTTCACAAATTTCACCCCAAACAAACCTAGCTGAATTTGAATACATATTATTCAACCTGCGCCATCCCTGGCCCGACACTGAAAAAATTGGAAATACCTTAGCCAACCAACTAAAAAACGATCCAAATTTTAAATTAACTTATCAAAAAAACGACGTTATACTATTTAAACGCATCCCCGATTAAATCCATAGAATGCTAACTTTAAAATCCGCAAAATTCCATCCAGTATTTTTAATGATTGTCGTGACAACGATAATCTTATTTATCGCCAGCAGCGCGCGACACGCATTGTTTCATTCCACAGCATTCGACTTAGCAATTTTTGACCAAGCAATTTACTTAATCTCTCAAAATCAAACGCCATTTTCCTCATTAATGGGAATCAATATTTTAGGCGATCATACAGCGTTTATTTTCTATCCGCTAGCTTTACTTTACAAAATATATCCCGATGTTCACTGGCTGTTATTCGTACAAGCTGTTTCCTTAGCTTTAGGTGCTTGGCCTTGCTGGAGTTTAGCACGTCAAGCGGGATTAAACGAATCAAAGGCGATCGCCATTGCAGCAGTCTACCTGCTTTATCCCGCAGTATTTAACGTCAATCTGTTTGACTTCCACCCCGAAGTAATTGCTGTGCCCGCAATCTTAGCAGCAATTTTAGCAGCCAGACTAGATAAAATCCTGTGGTTTTGTGCCGCCACAGTATTAATTTTAAGCTGCAAAGCCGTATTATCTTTAACCATCGTGATGATGGGTGTTTGGCTGTTTTTCTTTGAAAAAAAGAGCAGGTGCGGACTCATCGCTATATTTCTCGGCGCGGCTTGGTTTTTGATAGCAACTCAAGCAATAGTACCGTATTTTAATCAAGGAAAACAGCACGCAGGTGTGGGGCGATATCACTATTTAGGAAACTCGGTTTTTGAAATAGTTGTTAATTTAGCGCTGAAACCTAACTTAGTAGCAGGGCGGCTGATTTCAGCAGATACTTTGGGATATTTAATTTTGTTATTTTTGCCCGCAATCTGGTGGATTTCCCCCAGACATCTTTCGCCCTTAATTGGTGCTTCGCCGATGCTATTGATGAATATTCTTTCCGATATAGATGCTCAAAGAGATTTGATTCACCAGTATTCTGTGCCGATATTTCCATTTTTATTAACTGCTGTAATTTCTACCCTAGCAGACAGACAAAAAAGAGCGAGCAATTTCTGGAAAAATGCAGGTAATTATCTGTGGAATTATCGCAATTGGATGCCGCGAATTTGGACGAAAGTATCGCAGCGTATTTCTATTAAATCTGTTAAACGTATCTGGAAGCACCGGATTTGGGTTCGCCAAAGCAGGAAAAGTGGCAAATTGCTATTTACTAACTCTTGGCTGTCAAAATTATTAATTTTGTGGGCGCTAATCACTTTTTTAGCTTTGGCTAAGTACGGCTATTTTGGAACAATTTATTTAGAATCTCTCGATACTTGGCAAGCTACGCGACAGGCAATTAACAGAGTGGAAACAAAAGGCAATGTGTTAACAGATAATTCTCTAGCAACTCATCTCGCTCACCGAAAAACAATTAAATTGCTGCATCAAGTTGCTAACGGACAAAGTTTGAATGAATTTGAGTATGTACTGCTAAATTTGCGCCATCCTTGGCCGGATACTGCGGATACTGCTGTGCGTGTCGCGGCTCAACTTAAAAATTCTCCTGAATTTAAGATAAGCTATCAGCAAGATGATGTTTTTTTGTTTGAAAGAATTCAGAATTAGTAGAGTTATTGCAAGAATTATTCATCGCTCAAAACCAACCGCAGATTTAAGGCAGAGAAACAGAGAGAAACGCAGATAATTTTAAGATAATTTTGGGATGAATACAATATGAACAATTTTAAGCATCTAAAATACGAGCCTGTAATTTGGTCGATCGCCCTTTTTGTGCTAATATTTTTACTGTGCAGCAGTATACGCCACGCCCTGTTTCAATCCAACGCCTTTGAACTGGGAATTTACGACCAAGTAGCGTATCTAATCAGTCAGGGACAAACGCCGTTTTCCTCATTTCTCCAAATTCACCACATGGGAAATCACGCCGCTGGAGTGATGTATCCCGTAGCTTTGCTTTACAAAATATATCCCGACGTTCATTGGCTGTTGCTAGTCCAAGCATTTGCTCTAGCATTGGGTGCTTTGCCAGTTTGGAGTTTGGCCATTCAAGCCGGATTAAATAATAGCATATCTCGGGCGATCGCCTGTATTTACCTTCTCTATCCATTAGTCTTCAATGTCAACCTCTTCGACTTCCACCCAGAAGTAATTGCCCTACCCGCACTGCTAGCAGCAATCCTAGCCGCCAGACTCAATAAAACCCTGTGGTTTTGTGCTGCTATCGTCTTAGTTTTGAGCTGCAAAGCCGTATTATCTTTAACTGTAGCTGCGATGGGTTTGTGGCTGTTGTGTTTCGACAAAAAACGCAATTGCGGACTCATAGCTCTGTTTCTCGGCGCGGCTTGGTTCCTGGTAGTGACTCAAGCCGTAATACCGTATTTCAATCTAGGAAGAGAACACGCAGGAATCGGGCGATATCAATATTTAGGACATTCAGTTTTAGAAATTGCTGTTAATTTAATTTTCAAACCAAATCTAGTTTTAGGACGTTTATTTTCTTTAGATACAGTTGAATATTTAGCGTTATTAACCTTGCCTGTAATTTGGTGGCTTTCCCTGCGTCACCTGACACCTTTAATTAGCGCCGTGCCGATGTTGGCGATGAATATTCTTTCCGATATCCCAGCTCAGCGGGATTTGATCCATCAATATTCTATTCCGATTTTGCCATTTTTATTAGTGGCCGTAATTTCTAGTTTAGCAGATAGAAATCAGTCTCAAGGAAAGATAATATTTGATAGATTGCCAATTCCTAATTATCCATTGCCCAAAATCATTATAATTTGGTCATTAATCGCTTTTTTAGCTTTAGCAAAATACGGATATTTTTGGACTATTTATCTAGATTACCTCGACACTTTGCCAGCTACCAAAGAAGCCATCGCTCTCGTCAACACAAAAGGCAGCGTTTTAACAACTTCTCGCGTTGCTCCCCACTTAACGCACCGCCCCGTGGTAAAGTTAACTGAGACTAAGACACCTCCTGCAAATCTCGCAGAATTTGATTATGTCTTGCTGAATCTGAGGTATCCCGGCTGGATGAGCGATCGAGCTTTTGTACAAAACCTAGTAACTCAACTCACCAACAATCCCCAATTTAAACTCAAATATCAGCGAGATGATATATATCTATTTACTCAAAACGCCAAAAAATAAATCATCATCTCTTCCTTCGCGCCCTTTGCGCCTAAGCGCTTCGCGCAGGCTACGCCAACGCGGTTCGTAAAACAAACCTCATTAACAAATCAATTTGATCGGGACTTACGCGCTGCGACTAAAGAAACCGGGTTTTTTACCTAATCTGCTGGTGAAAACGAATTATTTTCGTAAAAAACCCGGTTTCTGGCTACCCGTGGGTAAGTCCTATAGCGGTTCTCAAACGTGGTGAGGTATGCCCTGCGCGAGCCCATGCCCAATTATTTTACTCCTCAACTTTCAAAGCCCTTCTTGCCAACTTCACATAAGTTTTCACAGTTTCATAGGGCATTTGCAAATCCGCAGCAATATCAAACAAAGATTCTCCCAATTCCCGGCGCGCCAAAATCGTCGCCCAAGTTTCCGCAATCTCAGCAGCCCGACTGCCACCTTTACGCTTTCTGATCTCCATAAACTTCTCTGTCAATTCATCTATTCGCGCCGCCAAAACACTTTGTATCGACACTTCTGTCGGCGATTCTGTCAGCCATTGCAATCGCGTTTGTCCCAAACCAAAAGTTGTTTTGTGCCCAGTGCCGCAGTAAGGCGCTAATTGCCCCAAAGCATAAAATAATTGTACAAAATCTGGGCGATTTTGGCCCGATCGCCCGATCGCAAATTCCACAGCCCCAGTAAACCCCGTCACCATGCCTTTTTTGCCAGCCGCCACCTTCTGCGACTCCAACTTGTGGCGGCTAATAATTACATTTTCATCAATCCAATTCAAAAATTCTGCTTGGTCAAAAATTACCCCAGAAAAATTATTCCATCGGCGCAAATAGCTGTGAAAAACATTTTCGGGAACTGGTAGCGGGAAGTGATGACCTTTGCTGCGAAAGCTTGTAGGAGTTACAAAACTAAGTTTTACGTTGCGCGATAATGGTAATTCTGCTGTTAGTAATTGCTGGTAAGTTGTGGGAGCAAAAGCAATTTCCCAAGAGCGAATGAGTAGCGGAGCATTTCGCAAATCTATCTCTTCGGGCAAATTTTGCAGCCACTGACTCAGCCACTGCACTACTCGCTTTGAAAGTCCTGTGACGTACCAGCGATAAATACGATCGCCCGCAAGCTGAAATTCTTTGCCGCTTGCAGCTAAATCACCTTCCAATCCCGATATAGTAAAGGCTTTTTCTGACTCCCCGTCGTGCAAAAGCTGCGATAAATCCGGGTCAGTTTCCTGTATTTGATGCAAAAACCAAGCGTGTAAACCTATGGCATACTGCGCGTACAGATAGCTTGCAGCGCGGGGAGTTAATTCAAACACTAATCCGACTAACTCGGTGTCAGCGGGCCAATTCAGCCCAGAAGAATCAGATTTTTTGGGGCGGGCGGGATG
>NZ_CAWPRX010000183.1:0-1085 GCF_963890365.1 Tychonema sp. LEGE 07196
GGTTGGGAGTGTGTGGGGGGGGTGTGTGTGGAGGAGGGAATCTCTCTTCTCTCGCGTCGAGACTTGTAGAGTGTAACATCTAAGGGTTTCAGGGTTTCATAAAGATTTATTACAAAGGCAAAAACCACGAAACCACGCCAGTTATACGTTTCCGATACCTGGCACATTCAATTTACCAAATTACTAAAGAGTAGAAACTAGCTATTTTTTGATCGGCTGTAATAATAGCAGCTTGACCAAGAATTTCTTGATGGTACCCGCCACTTGATTTATCCGTGGAATCAATCCAAAATCTCAAATCGAAAATCCTCAAGCCCCCGCATTTATCCGTGGGGTCAATCTAAAATCTAAAATCTAAAATCTAAAATCGATTGACTTCTTTTGGCAACTGCTACAACCACTCTATCTGCTGGATCTCGGTGTTCCCATTCTAATTTGACACTTTCTAGCCAAATGTCCTCATCAATTGGAACGATCCGAATAACATTAGACTTTTTTAAAGTAGCGATATAGTCATCAATACTTACTCCTAAATCTAACTTATGATTTTTGATCTTGATACCTATTTCCCAGATTGCCGTTTATGGAACTAAACCATTTTTTTCTTGTTCCATCTGCTGACAAGCATCTTTTGCCGATTGAGAAAGTTCCTCTGGATCTAAACTCCACCAGATGAGAGCGCAGGTATCAAGGACAACTGTCATACTTCCTGCCATTCTTCAGTTGTTGGCGTAGTTAAATCTTCAAAATATTTTACTTTCCCCCGCATATCCTTAAATAATTCTTCAGTTGAAACAGACTTTTCATACTGACAAATTCTCACAACTGGCTTATTCCCATCCATCACTAAAATTTCTTCGCCTTCAAGCTCGACAAGTCGCAAAAATTCTAGTAATTGAGCTGTTAATTGACTTTTGTCTATGGTTTTCATAGGACAAGGATTGGTGTTGTGTTCAAAAGACCTCTTGCAAAAGTCAAATTTACCCCCCTTAGTCCCCCCTTATTAAGGGGAGAAACAAGAATAATCTTGCTCCCTCCCCGCGGGAGGGGAGGGTTGGGGTGGGGTGCTTTGGATTTTTGCAAGA
>NZ_CAWPRX010000184.1:0-50390 GCF_963890365.1 Tychonema sp. LEGE 07196
GAGGGAGAGCGAGGGAGAGAGAGGGGGAGAGGGAGAGAGGGAGAAAGTATTTTTCCCTGTTCCCTGTTCCCTGTTCCCTGTTCCTTCTGACAACTAACAACTGACAACTAACAACTGACTACTGACAACTAACAACTGACAACTAACAACTGACTACTGACAACTAACAACTGACTACTGACTATTAACTACTGACCAACTGATTTTCCTGCCGCAGATAAGCTTGAATGAACGGTTCTAATTCGCCGTTCATCACATCTAGGATGGCGGTTGTTTCCACCCCAGTCCGCAAATCCTTGACCATTTGATAGGGGTGAAAAACGTAGTTGCGAATTTGGTTGCCCCAAGCTGCCTCTACCATGTCGCCGCGAATCTCGGCAATTTCCGAAGCCCGCTGTTCCTTAGCAATCACCAACAGCCTAGCCTTGAGTAATGCCAAAGCTTTTTCCTTATTTTGCAACTGACTGCGTTCTTCGGTACAGCGGACGGCCAAACCAGTGGGAAGGTGAACGATGCGGACGGCCGTTTCTACCTTGTTAACGTTTTGTCCGCCCTTGCCGCCCGCGCGGGAAGTTGTGATTTCTAAGTCTTTTTCTGGGATATCCAATTGTACGGATCGATCGAGCACCGGCATCACTTCCACGCCCGCAAAACTGGTTTGACGCTTGTCATTCGCGTTAAAAGGCGAAATTCTGACCAAACGGTGAGTGCCTTTTTCCGATCGCATATAACCGTAAGCGTAGCGCCCGACAATTTCCAAAGAAGCCGATTTAACACCTGCTTCCTCTCCCTCGGAAATTTCCATTAAATGTACTTTGTAACCTTGACTTTCCCCCCAGCGGGTGTACATCCGCAGCAGCATTTCCGCCCAATCTTGAGCATCCGTGCCGCCCGCCCCGGCGTTAATTGTCAAAACTGCGCCGCCTTCGTCGTAGGGGCCCGATAGTAATTGTTGCAGTTCCCACTGGTCGAGTTCGCGGGTTAATTGAGCGAGACTCGATGAGGCTTCTTGGAACAAAGACTCGTCGGCTTCTAACTCCAGCAGTTCTAAAATAGCTCTAGCATCTTCTAGGCTAGTCTGCCAGCCGCGGTATTGGTCTAAATGAGATTTGAAGTTGTTGAGTTCTTGGAGGGTTTCTTGAGCTTTATCCTGGTCGTCCCAAAATGCTGGTTGGGCACAGATTTGCTCTAAATCTTGGATTTTTGCTGTGAGTGCGGGGATGTCAAAGATAGTCCTGGGTGGTACCCAGTCGATCGGACAATGTTTCGATATTGTGTTTGATGTCTAGAACTTCCACTGTGAGTTTTCCTAGTTGTGGGGTGTATTTTTGAGTTTAGCTGAAATTGCGCTCTTTCAACAAAATGTTATGACTTCTTCCTGATTAGATATAGTGCGAACCTGTTGAATTAAAAACTTTACCGCATTAAAAATTCAAGATTCAAAAAAAAGTTGCTATAATCTAAAATCAGGTTAACGATCTCGATGGAAGTTAACTGCCATGATTTCCCCAGAACTTAAATTGAGCTTGCCGTCCACCGAAGACCTGCCCTGTTCGGACGATACCCCTGTGGATAACGAAGACCAGAATTTGCTGCCGAACCTACTGTTGTTTGTCTTGATCGGTATTTGGTCCGATCGCATGGATTGGTACTTTGGGGTAGATATGGCGGTGTATCACACTACAGGAATCAGTCCCAAAGTGCCTGTCGTCCCGGACGGATTTCTCAGTTTGGGGGTGGAGCGCCGAAAAGGAGGCAAATCTCGCCGCAGCTATGCTGTCTGGGAAGAAAACGAGGTTGTGCCGATTTTAGCGTTGGAAATGGTGTCTCACAAACCGGGTGGGGAGTACGACGATAAGATGTCGATTTATGCCGGGTTAGGGGTTTTGTACTACATTATTTACAACCCCGAATTTTGGCGGCGCGATCGGCATCAACCGTTTGAAGTGTACAAGCTGATTGACGGGCAATACAGGCAGCAGATTGGCGAACCCTATTGGATGCCAGAAGTGAGACTGGGCATAGGGCGCTCTGGGCAAGTTATTGGGGGCATCGAGCAAGAAATTCTGGTTTGGTACGACGAGTCAGGAAATGTCTATCCCTTGCCGGATGCAGCGGCAGGGCAGATGCGCGAGGAGTTGAGGGTAGAACGACAGCGAGCTGAGGTTCAACAGCAGCGGGCCGAACGCCTAGCTGAGTATTTGCGATCGCAAGGTATCGATCCCGATAACCTGCCTGAATCGTGACATGAAATTCGATCGCTTCACCGCATTCTTCCTTCTTTCTTGTAACTAATGACTAATGACTAATGACTGATGACTAATGACTTCTTAAATATACTGCGAACCTGTGGAATTAAAAGTTTTACCGCATTCGTGAGCGCATACGTCCAACCTTTTGGAACATGAAAAACTTTTTGTGAGGTCTTCGCGAAACCAATCACAGGCGATCGCCTCTTTCACCGATTTAGTTCTGAGAGAATTAAACCCGTTGCCGTACTTTTCAATTAAAGCCAGCATTTGGGGTCTGTAAGTGTCGTTATAAACAGCGTATTTAGTATGGCTGACCCAACAGCAAGGCCAGAGTTCCGCTTCAAAAGAAATAAAAATCTCTTTGGTGGCTTGAGTTTGGCAGCTAATTTCTACATTGCGGTAGTAATTGTTTAGGCTGCCAAATGTTTCTACAGCTTTGATAAATTGGTCTCCCTGTGGATTTTTATATTGTTCCAACGATGGGGGTTGGAGTTCTTCGCTGGCTGGCTGTGACGGGATAGGCTGATTTTGAGCTACTGCTTGAGAGGTTTCGATAGCTATAGCTTGATACCAAGCATAATTTGCTTTTTCTGGTTGCCCCAACTGCGTTAAAACTCTAGCTAAATTGCGATAAGCTCCGGCAAAATTGGGTTTAAGCTCGATCGCCTTTTGGTAATAAGCACTAGCTGGCTGCCACTGTTTCTGTTGAGCGTAAAGACTGCCGACATTAGCATAAACTTCTGGAAAATTAGGCTGAATTTTCAGTGCGTTTGTATAGCAGTCGGCTGCTGCTTGTAACCGCCCCATAGCTTGGAAAGCATTGCCTAAAGTTTTACAGGCTGCTGCAAAGTTAGGTTGGATTTTTAGGGCTTGTTGGCAGGCTGCGATCGCCTCTGAGAGCTGTCCTTGTTTCAAACAGTCCTCCCCTTGTCGGTGCAGCCCAACAGCCGTCTGTGTTTGATTTTGAGGGGCTGAGGCATTAGTTGTTGCTGGTTGGTTGGGGCGATCGCTCTTAGCATCTACCTGAGAGTTTTCTGCCTGCTGAAGCGGTTGATTTGCGGACTCTTTGTCATAAATTTCTTTTGCTACAAAACGAGAGGTAGCTTTTGGTACAAACTCAACAAATCCTAATTCTTGGGCTAAATCCCTGGCTGCTTCTACTTGGTGCTGGTTGTGTTCAAATATCAAGTAGTGCCAGACTGCTTTTCCGCCCGCTTGGATAAAGGCCTTAACAGATTGCATTATCCTGTCCCAGTTGGTATTTTGGCGGTAAATGCTGTTAGTATCAGCCAATCCGTCGATGCTAAAAACTACGCGATCGTGTTCTCCTGTCATCGCCTGCGCCAGGGTTTGCCACCAGTCTGGATTGCGTCCGCTACCGTTGGTGTACAGGCAGATTTTAGGAACTCCCATCCGGTGCAAATATTCGATCGCCCCAATTGTAGTATTGCTAGTCATAGCATCGCCGTAGTTGCCGCACATATACACCAAATCCAACTGAGAGCAAAACTCTTGTGGGAAAATTCTCTCAATATCCTGCATCTTTAATTCCGCCCCCGGCAAAATCGGGTTGTCGGTGCGCGGACATTGGGGACAAGCGGCATTGCACCGGGAAGTAATTTCTACGCTGACTATCCTGATATCTTCATATTTTAAGTACATAACTGTTATTAAATTGAGTTGTGATTAATTTTGAAATCGCGATCGACAGAATTAGTAGAATCAATCTCAACTATAAAATCTCAAATCGACCGATCGCTCTCTTGGTTGTAAATCTTAATCAAAAACCGCAGCCGGAAGTCGATCGAGCTGCGGTTGTTTTTAAGCTAAACTGGCGTTGATTAATCGCGGCTGTTGAGAGCAATCATCAGGCGCAGAATGAAGATGAACAAGTTGATGTAGGTCAAGTACATCGACAAAGCTGCGGGTAAATACTGGTCGTCGCGGTAGCTGCGGGGCAGAATGTAAAAATCTACAATCGCAGCGCCAGCAAAGATAAACACGCCGATGCCGGAAATGCCAATTTCTAACCAGGTTGGGGTGTAGACTCCAAATAGAGAGAGGAGAAATTGACCGCCAACGACGACTAACAAAGCAATCACACCTAAACTGATGGTTTTGGTGACAGCCATGCCGTCTTCTTCCGACAAGTTAGAACCAATTTGGCGGGCGGCGATGAAGGTAATGCCACATCCGAGGGCTGCAAAACCGATGCCAGCAATGCCGACTCCTTCGTTTCTGAGCGCTACAGACACCAATCCGCTGAGGGTGTAGCCGGTAAGCAGGCTGTAGGTTACTAGGAGGGGTAAGGCGGTACTATTGTTACCTTTTTCGGCGACACCGCGAACGACAAAGAACAGAATTAATTGTAGGACGATCGCGGCGATGAATGTGGGAAAAAAGATTCCCGGATAGTTGCGAATGACTCCGAGGCCGCCGTAGGTGCCGACAGCGGTTAAGACAAGTCCGCCACCGACGAAGGGGAGGGCGTTGGAGATGACGTTGGGGCCTACCAGTGCGTGGTTTTTGGCCTCGCGCACGGCTTCGCGGAAATTGCTGGTGTTACTCACGAGGATTTACCTAATTTTGGCTGAGAGTTGATATCTTGGGACTGGCGCGCGGCAAAAGGAACCGGGTATGCACGAAAATACGAGGGCTTGAACCTGTAGTTATGGTGAAAAAGCCGATTTCTCACGCGGCGCGCAAGTCTTGTATTTCTATTCTGACAGCTTTACACTTTGTTTGCAAAACCTAGTCGAGTTTAAAGATTTGATAAAGAACCGGGGTGAAATCACCCCCAAGTAGGAAACTATTGTTTATAATCGACTGCGTACATGGTGTGCAGTCTCGCTGCGCCGGAATTAGCACAGTCTAATTAGGATTGTCTGACGCCACAGAGATATTCTTTAACTTAATTAACAGGGTGATGTCAAGGTCGATCGAATCGCAGATGGCACAGGTGAATAAATTTGGGATTTTAGATTTGCGATTTGGGATTGAAAGCTTTATGCTAAAGGGAGGGGGCACAGTTGATTTGAGGTTTTTGATGGCCGGCAAGAGTTGAAACTAGGGAGAGAGAATCTCCACAATTTAAAATCTCAAACCTGAAATCGGTTCGGTTAGTTGCACCTGGTAGCTCAGACAGGGAATTCCAAGAAAATTAATGAATAAATTTAGTTCGTACCGACCAAATTCTCAACAGGTAATGTCTAATGCTCACCTTTTTTGCTCGTAAATTATTGTCACCGGCAGCCGGAATTCTTTTGAGTGCTACTGCGGTGATTTCCGTTGGCCAAGCTGCTTTTGCAGGTAATGTCGGAGACATTTCTGTGGCTGCTGCATCGCAGGGTTCAGAATATTGGCTGCTGGCTCAGGTTGGTCAACCCCCCCAAGGTACAACTTCTCCGAGCCCGAACCCGCTAAAGGTAAACCGGGCACCCGGGCCTGTGAAAATTCCCGAACCTTCGACGGTGGTAGGGTTGGGTTTAGTGGCGGGTTCGCTGGCGGTGACTCGCCGGAGAGCGAGAGTCGGACGATTTTAGATTTTAGATTTTAGATTTTAGATTGGGAAATTGACGGATTGACGGATTGGTGGATTGAGGGATTGAGGGATTAGGGAATTGAAATGATCCCTCGTGTTGCGATCGAACTGCTATACAATCAGTGGCGGTGATATTGTGTGCGATCGATTTGCTGCAATCAGATTGCATAGCAGCATGGGACAGAAGTTTTTTGACGCTGCGGACTTTAGTCCGCACTACAAACTGCTGCGGACTAAAGTCCGCACTACAAACTGTTTGTTATGATTTTAGCCGATCGCATCCCTCAAAGCATTTTTAGTCATAGCTGCGATCGACTGTTCAGTAGCTTTCGGCAAATGATAGTATTTCCCGCCAGAAGTCTTGGCCAACTCCTTCGCAAAGCCGGTCGAAATGAATTTGCTCTCAGTGTCAATCACCAGCAACTGCATTCCCAAACCGCGAATTTTGGCAGCAATTTCTAACAATTCCTGCTTAATATCAGGCTTTTCTCCATCTAAAATCGGTTCGCCCAAAGAACGGGCCAAAGGAATATTACCGCGCCCGTCAGTAATCGCGACAATCGCCACTTGACCGATATCTCCCGACTGCCGCGCGTTGACTCCCACGCGCACCGCCTGCGTCAAACCGTGGGCCAGCGGCGAACCACCGCCGCAGGGCAGCCGTTCCAAACGCTTGCGGGCCAAGGCTATCGAGCGAGTAGGCGGCAGCAATACTTCTGCTTGTTCTCCGCGAAACGGAATCAGCGCCACTTGGTCTCGGCTTTGATAAGCTTCGGTGAGTAGCTGCATGACAGCACCTTTGGCCGACTGCATCCGGTTGAGGGCCATCGAACCGGAAGCATCCACGACAAATACCACTAGAGCCCCAGCTTTTCGGGCCAAGCGCTTCGCCCGAATGTCTCCCTGTTCCACAAATACGCGGCGCTGAACCCCCCCTTGCCCCCCCTTGCTAAGGGGGGGTTGACTTGCCTCTTGTCCTGCCCTAGCAAGAGAGGATTGACTCACCTCTTGCCCCCCCTTACCAAGGGGGGGTTGGGGGGGGGTCCCAGCGATATAATCATCAGCAACATCGGGAGCCATATAACCCAGAGGCAAAGATTTAGCCGCCCATTTCCCCTGAGCTTCCGCATCAGGAACTGTCAAAAATAAAACAGTTTTAGCTTGATAATTTGGTGCTAACTTCGTCAATTCATTCAGCAACTTTACCTGATTCACATCTTGGTCGCCGCGAATACTTACCAAAACCAAAACTGTAATACCGCTGTCATAAACAGCCTGATAAAGCACATTTTTGACAACTTGCGTCGGAGAACATTTCAAAAACTTGCAAAGTTTATCAATTGTGTCAGTTCCCGGCGTTTCCCGCTTTTCAAAAGTTGCAAAGGGCGACAGTTCCGCATCAGCCGGCATCGATACAGCCTTCTCCACATTAGCAGCATACTGACCGTCTTCAGTATAAAGAACTTCATCCTCACCCGCTTCTGCCAGCACCATAAACTCTTGAGAACCAGAGCCACCAATTGCACCAGAATCGGCATCTACTGCTCGGAATTCCAAGCCCGATCGGCGCAGCATATTGCTGTAGGCTCGATCCATATCCTGATAAGTTTTTTTCAAACTTTCTTCGCTAGTGTGAAAAGAATAGCCATCTTTCATAATAAACTCGCGACCGCGCATCAACCCAAAACGCGGGCGAATTTCATCGCGAAACTTAGTTTGAATTTGATAGAGATGCAAAGGCAACTGCCGATAGGAACGAACCATATCCTTAGCAATTGTAGTAATCACTTCTTCGTGAGTGGGGCCCAATCCCAACTCTGTATCGCGGCGGTCTGTGAGAGAAAACATGATACCTTCAGCTTGAGTGTAGGTATCCCAGCGACCGGATTCCCGCCACAAATCAGCAGGTTGCAGTTGCGGGAGAAGGCATTCTTGAGCGCCGGTAGCATCCATTTCTTCCCGCACAATTTGGGAGACTTTTTTGAGAACTCGCCACATCAAAGGCAGATAAGCGTAAATTCCGCTACCGATGCGCCGGATGTATCCCGCACGGAGTAATAGTTTGTGGCTGGGAATTTCTGCTTCTGCAGGGTCTTCCCGCAGGGTGACAAAAAGCATTTGAGAGAGTCGCATAGCTGATTTCCTTAAAAGACCGGATGATTGTAATCTCAGATTAACTTCTGATATTATCAGAACTCAGCCAGATTTGATTAAATCTATGAAGAAAATTTGGAAAGATTATCAAAAAGGTATGACAGCATTTGATAATTGTCACTCTCCTACTCTGCAATCTCAGTGGATTGCCTTAAAAGATGAAATAGGAGAATTTGTTCGGGAACCTAACTTGAGCGAAACTTGGGATATTCTTCATGCTGCTGGTCGATTGCTGTACCAACTAATCGGAATTCCTTTACATTTGGTTTCCTATCCTACTGTTTGCAAACACAGTCAACGTTTCGAGGAGTACGGGTGTATTCGCAGCAGACGCAACTGCGAGGGTAAATGCTGCCAAAAGTTGACAGTTGATGGTTGATAGTTGATAATTGATAGTTGATGGCGAGAGTTTTAAACAGTTGATATCTGACAATTTTTACGAGCAGATTTAACTGGTTTTAACTGGTTTAACTGGTTCCCAGCCAGAGCAGGAAATTTTCCAGAGGAAGAGCCTCCGCTGCAACAATGGAGGCAGAGCCTCCGGTTCTGCATTACCAGGTAGAGCTTGGTAACGAGTAGGGATTAGACGAGTATTGGCGAGGTTTTCAAACAGTTGATAGCTGACAATTCTCATGACTAGATTTATTCACGACCAATTCGCAAAGCAATATCTAAAAGAACTATTAACCCCTCTCGGCAAGGTCGAAACCAGCCGCGACATTGCTGGAGAAGTGAGACAGATTGACGTTTTCTTTGCCCCCAAACCAGAACCTGAAGTCGAACCAACGACGCTCGGCATTTTGGGTCAAATTGCAGCAAAAACCGCTGTATTGGAACCATTCCGCAGTCCAGTTCAAACCGGAGAAATTCGCAGTTGTTTGGGCAAACTATTTGATGTCCACGCCGAATATGAACGAGTCGCAGCCAGAGATAATAGCAGGATTGCAGAGGCAGACTTGCCCCAACTCTGGATACTGTCGCCGACGGTTTCCGACGTTATGTTAGCTGGATTTGGAGCGATTCCCGAACCCGAAAATTGGGTAAATGGAGTTTATTTTCTGAGTCCGTCTCTGAAAGCAGCAATCATTGCCATTCACCAACTGCCCCGCACTCCTGAAACGCTGTGGCTGAGGATTTTGGGGAAGGGAAACGTGCAAAAGCAAGCTCTTGCTGAATTGAGAGAATTACCCTCGGATAATTTCTTTCGGTTGAGCGCGTTAGAATTGTTGTACAACTTGCGAACGATTTTAGAAGTCCGTCAAGACATAGATCGAGAAGATCGGGAGTTAATTATGGAACTGTCACCCCTCTATTTGCAACGGCTTGAAGATGCAACTCAACGAGGTATCCAGCAAGGTATCCAAGAAGGTATCCAAGAAGGTATACAGCAAGGTATCCAAGAAGGTATCCAAGAAGGTATCCAGCGCAGTCAACGCTTGATAGTTGAGAGTATGCTACAAGTGAAATTTGGCGAGATTGATGAAGAATTAGCCCAAATAATCGAGCCTTTGATTAAACTAGAAAGCCTCGATCGCGCGCGACTGATTAGGCAGCTCGAACGCCCGCAATTACTAGCTCGTTTTCAGCCTAAAAATCAAACGGAATCCTAAAAAGACAGCGCACTTTACGATATGTAGGGTGCGCCACATCGCACTTTATTAAGTAACCACGCCCTATTAATTACATAAAAAGTCTTGACGGCCCCTGTGATAATTACTAGCCATCGCCCCCGCCTCAAACCTGCATTTTTTGGCGAACTCTACGGCTACTCCTCCCAAATCAACTCATTTCTGACTTTAGAGGGATTTATTTTTCCGCTTCCAGAGCCATAATCAGCAGTAAGGATGACATAACTAAAGAACTGATTTACTATTCATCCTTCATTTTACTAATTAGGGCTTCCTTAAGATAAAGCCTGACGAAAAAAACCACCATCAAAAAAGTGTCCATTCCCCTAGTTAAATGTTAGGGGCTAATTTCAATATGCCTGATTCGGCATCAAAATTTAGGAGGTAATTTATGTTTGAAAGCGAGTTATTAATGTCGCTGTACAGTCCCAAATTCAATATTGCCCAAATGCCGGTGCAAAGAGATGTCCCGTTCCAGCACCCCGATGTCGCAGGGCTGATGTTTCTAAGTCCTCAGTTTTTCGTGGCATTAATCGCCGGAGTCATTATGGCTTTCGGCTTCCAATTCCTGTTAACCAATTTCTCGATTGCCGCCAAAATATCTAATTGGGACGACGCTTTACCCGATGATGATGACGATTCCGAAAGTTTTGGTACTAAAATTCGGAAGACTGAAGGTCTAGTCGGCGGTTGGATTTTAGTCACAGTTAACATAGCTTTATTTGTAGCTTGTTTTCTGGCAGTCAAGTTAACTTCAATTTCCTCGGTAGATGGAGCGGCAATTATTGGTGTTGTCATTTGGGCTGCGTACTTTTTAACCCTGGTATGGCTGGGTTCTAGCGCCGTCGGCTCGATGATCGGTTCCTTGATAAAAACTGCTTTTTCAGGCATTCAAGGCGTTATGGGTACTGCCGGTTCAGCGATCGGCGGCAAGATGGCCGGCGACCAAATGGTCAATACTGTGGAAGCATCTGTGGCTGCTGTCCGCCGCGAATTGAGCTCGGCTGTAGACCCGGAGAGCATTCGCGAAACACTGCAAGATTATGTGGGTTCTTTGCAGTTGCCGAAGTTGGATGTCAAGGAAATTCGCGGTCAATTTGAAAAGTTGCTGGGGGATGCCGATATCAAATCTCTGGCGGGAACCGATGTTTTAAAGAATGTTAACCGCCAAACTTTTGTGGATTTAATTAGCAGTCGCAGTGATTTTTCTCAAGAGGAAATAAATCAAGTTGCTGACCAATTAGAAGGCGTTTGGAAGCAAACATTTGGCAAGCAGCAAGAAAAGAAAGACCCGAATTTAGAGTTAATTGATTTTCTCAAGTTTGCGGCTCCCGATTTGCTGAAGTCTGACGAACTTAACGCCAAATTGTCTCAAATCATGGAAAGTAGGGAAAACAAATCGGAGTCCAGCGGGGGCATGAACCGAGCGATGCAGTTGGGTGTGGAAGCTCTGGTGGGCACTGTTTTGTCGCGTACTGATTTGTCGGATTTGGATGTTGAAAAAATTTCTGGTCAGTTGCAGCAACTAACTGCAAAAGGAAAGGAAAAAGCTAAGTCTTTGACCGAGAAGGTGGGCGATAAATTGCCTGTGCTGCCTTTCAATACAGCTAAGGCTGATGTGGAAAATTACTTGCTGAATACTCAACCTTGGCATCTCAACCGAGAAACTATTAAGCAGGAATTTAGGGATGTTATTTACGATCCCGAAGCTTCTCCGGGGGCAGTTTTGCGCCAGTTAGAGATGTTTAATCCTGAATATTTTGTAGGGATTTTAGGCCGCCGCGAGGGGTTTAGTCAGGAACAGGCGGCGGAAATTGCCGAACAGCTTGAAGGTGTGCGTCAAGAAGTTTTGGGAATTGTTCGAGATGCTGCTGGTGAGGAACAGTCTCAAGATTTACGCAGCCGGATTGAGAATTATTTGCGATCGACCGGCAAGGAAGAATTGAATCCTGAAGGTATCGAGAAGGATTTCCAAGCGCTTTTGGACGATCGCGATGCTGGTTTTGAGGCTTTGCGCGATCGCCTGTCGCAATTTGACCGCGATACTTTGGTGCAGTTGCTCGGCCAGCGGGAAGATTTCAGTCCAGAGGAAGCGGATCAGTTAATCGGACGGCTGGAAAGTTCGCGCGATCGCGTAATTGCCAAATCTCAAGAATTGCAAGAGCAAGCGCAATCAAAAGCGCAAGAATTGCGCCAAAAGGTAGAAGAGTATCTCCGCAATACTAATAAGGAAGAACTCAATCCTGAAGCGATCGAGCGCGAGTTTCAAACGCTGTTAAGCGACCCGGAAGCGGGATTGAAAGCGCTGAGAGAACGCTTGTCTCAATTCGACCGCGATACGCTGGTGCAACTGCTGTCGCAGCGCCAAGACCTCAACGAAGAACAGATCGATCGGGCGATCGACAAAATCGAATCCGTCCGCGACAACATTATCCACGCGCCGCAAATAGTCGCAGATAGAGCTAAGCAACAGTACGAAGAAATTACTGGCAAAATTGGTGAGTACCTGCGGAATACCAACCTGGAAGAACTCGATCCAGAAGCCATCAATCGCGATTTGACCAAATTGTTTGAAAATCCGAAAGAAGGCGCTTTGGCGCTGCGGGAAAGGCTGTCTCAGGTCGATCGCGAAACCTTAGTCAAGTTGCTTTCGCAGCGGGAAGATTTGAGCGAAGAACAAATCAATCGGACGATCGATCGCGTGCAAGATTCGATTCGCAGCATCGTGAAATCGCCCCGTCGTTTGGCATCTCGCGCTCAAAAAACTGTCAAGGATTTCCAAGGAAGTTTGGAAAATTACTTGCAGAATACCAACAAGGAAGAACTCAATCCCGAAGGCATCAAACGCGATTTGCAGTTGCTGTTTAACGAGCCGGGAATGGGGATGCAAAGTTTGGGCGATCGCCTGAAGCACTTCGATCGCGGTACGCTGGTAGCCTTGCTGTCGCAGCGGGAAGACATCTCCGAAGAGGAAGCTAACCAAATTGCCGATCGTATCGAATCTGTCCGCAACGAATTTGTCGAACAACTTCAAATGGTGCAAGACAAGTTCCAGTCGGCAATTGACGGTATTTTCGCGAAAATTCGGGATTACCTCAATTCGCTCGATCGACCAGAACTCAACTACGAAAGCATTAAGCGAGACTTCCGCAAAGTGTTTGACGACCCGCAGGCCGGATTTGACGCGATTAAAGAGCGTTTAGGCGAGTTCGATCGCGGTACTTTAGTCGCAGTAATTAGCTCTCGCTCCGATATTTCAGAAGACCAAGCTAACAAAATTATCGACCAAATTGAAGGAGCCAGGGACAGCGTGCTGTCGCGCTCGGAACGCCTGCAAGAGCAAGCCAAAAAACGCATTAAAGATATCAAGAAAAAGACCAAGCAGCAAGCAGAAGATGCGCGCGAAGCTGCCGCAACTGCTGCTTGGTGGCTGTTCGGTACGGCTCTAACTTCTGTGGTTGTTTCGGCTCTGGCTGGAGCAATAGCAGTCGGCGGTATTTCGGGTTTGTTTAGCTAGAATTTCAACAAGTTTCAATTAAAATTCTCCTGATTCTAGGCTGGCTGTGTGCCAGCCTATTTTTTTGGGAATAATATCGTATTCGCTCCAACGGCCAAAAATGTTCGAGCGATCGCACTTAGGTACTCAAAAATGAAGAAAAACTGAATTGCGATCGAACTTGACGCTCTCAATCGAACTTGACCTGAGACCCACCGCATCATCCTTTAGTTGTAAACTTCCTACCACCTTCGGAGCCGCCACCACCAATTACTGTCGGGGTTCATCTCTACCTTCAGCAAGATTCTAGCCTCCCTATTTATTTGCTAACTTTTATTGAGTAGCAAAAAAACTTTTTGCGATCGGCAAACAGAGCAATACATATTATTTTGGAGACTGAAATGACATTTTCTACTAGCAGCGCCTACGACCAAGGAAAAGCAGATATGCAGAGCTTGAGCGTAGACGATCAATTAGGTTTGCTGTGGTTTGTTTACACCGAAATGGGCAAGTCAATCACGCCAGCGGCTCCCGGTGCTGCCGGTTCCGAAATTGCTCAGGGTTTGTTCGAGCAAGTCAAGCCGTTGCCCAAGGAAGAACAACTGCAAGTAATGCGCGACATTGCCTCAAAAGCTAATACTGAAATCAGCCGGATGTACGGCTCAATGAGTCCTGAAACCAAGCTGGCTTTTTGGTACTTCCTGGCAGTAGGAATGGACGAAGGAACCATTATTCCCGTACCTTCCGACTACAAACTTCCCGAAGCTGGAAATGCTTTATTAGCAAAGATTAAGGGCATGGATTTTCAGCAGCAAATTGATTTCCTGCGCGGTACAGTTTTAGAAATGGGTGCTGAAGCCGCTTCAGGGGCTGGAATTTAATATCAAATCCTCTCTTCATCGGAGTAGTAAATTCACGGTTGACTGTTGACTGTTGACTGTTGACTGTTGACTGTTGACTGTTAACAGTTAACATCATGTCTGAGTGCAACCGGAATTGATTTAATTTCAGTACAATCAGCACGAGCAATCAGAAACCGGTTTTTTGGCAAACATACTGCATCAACGCTTTTAATGGTGCAAAACCCGGTTTCTTTAATATTGACCTGCAATTCCTGCTTTACGCAGTAATTGTCGGTAAATATAGCATTTCTCAGAAAGATGAGGTGTTGTCGGCCAAACCGGCCCGCGCCGGGCATACCTCACTTTTTTGAGAAATGCTTACCAATTTTAACTAATAGACTTCTTGCAAAAATAGTTAGAACCGGCTAGGAGCAACGTCCCACAAAAATCTTTTTTCTTGTGGGATGGGCACGCGAACCCGTCCCAAAATTTGATTAAAAGGAATTTTGCAAGAGGTCTAATAACTGAATTCAGCAGCTATGTTTCCCACAACTTCCGGCGCACCTGCCATTAAACGCATATCTTCGCAGGCAACTGTTAGCAAGGGCTGACTTAAGTTCAAACTGGCAAAATGACTTTCGTCAGGTATTTCTAGTTCGCCTTTAATCAAACCGAGTCGAGACTGAAATTCTCCTTTGAATAGTAGCAAATTTCTGCGATCGGTGCTGAAAACATTTCCGCTAAAAGATACAGGTAGCGCTAAACTTTGCTGGCTGTAATTGAGAATGCACAGTTGACGGTTTGCTTGGCTAACTGTAACTCGGTAGCCTAGCGGTGCTGCTTTTACCGAATCGTTGCCTTCCCAACTAAATTGAGCTAATTCTTTAGGAAGTCCCCAAATTTCGCGCCCGCCGGCTACTGAGTTAGGGTTGTCTACGTAGATGTGGGAAATCCAAGCGCCCCATTTTCCTGCATAATTGGCGATCGCACTTACGACAATTAACTCATTGTACTCCATCACGGAATCCAATCCGTAGGAGGATATATAAACTCCGCCTAGGGTTTTTCCGGGCAATACAGAGACTATTTCTAACTCAGATGGAACCAAGGGACGCACCCGTGCCACATCTATTAATTGTAAAGTCTGAACAGCATAACCTTGCAAATTCCAAGGTGCAGGTGGATATACCATTTTCAGGGATTTTATGTGGGATATTTTATACTTATTTTAGCTCAACTTCTAAAACAGCAACTGGTTTTGGTATTTATTTATAAAGTTTTTGGAAAATTATTTAAGTCTTAATGTTTATAGTCTCAAAAAGTACCAGGTAAAAACCTTTGCCGAAAATCACCCATCAGATAGCATTAGCGTAGAATATCGCCGTCATGATGTTGGCGGAACTTTCGAGTGTTGCCTTCCTGGGGGGGAAAGTCTTGAAAGTTTCCTTCCTTAAGGCGAAAACATGAGTCGTTCAACCTCAACCCCTACTCCCCTTTTAAAAGGGGATTTAGGGGGTTCTTTATCTACTTACTCGCATATCCCGTACTCACCAAAAACTCGCGCAATTTCGTAAAGAATTGATTGCGATCGCGCCCTTGATAAACTTTGTCCAACAATTGCCAACCTTCGGCCTCCTGGCCCGCGACATACTTGCTAGCCATGAAGGCGGCCAACACCCCTTTTACCTCTACATCTTCGCTCGATCGCTTTCTAGATTCCAGCCACAGTTCAGCAGAATTCGTGTATACTTCCACGGGATACTGCTTAGTAACATCTTCCATTTTACCTTGGCGGTACTGCCAAATTTGCAGCGGCAACCGAGAATCCGCATAATTTGTAAAAGCCTCCGCAAATCGCCCGTCTAGACTTTTGAACTCCGGGATATCATTTTTGCCAAAATCGACAATTTCGTAACTCACATTGCCCCAAAAATGCTTGATGTGAGTGTATTTTTTGGCTGCTGAGTCGTAGCGGTAAATAAACGAATAATTGCAGCAGCGGACACCGCTATTGAGTGAGACCAAATCTGCCAGCACTTCCGGTTCTTTGTCGCCGTCAAAATCGCGTATTCGCACCGATAACAAACGCCCTTGGGATACTTCTTCGTTGGCTTTTTTATCGGGATTGTCTACTAGAGAACGAGTCGGAATTAGCACTGGTTCGTCTAATAAAGTTTGACCGTCTCGGATAATTTTGATGCGGATATTTTTGGCATTTTCTCCTTCTTTCACGAAAGAAACTTCTGCCCTAATATTCCCAGATTCCGAGGTTTCTGTGGTTCTGGGGCCGCTGATATCCGGCGGGACTTGGGCGATGTATTGCGAGGGAACTAAGGCTGTTTGTCCGGGTTTGGCGATCGCCTGACACAAGAAAGTTGCTACTTCGGCGCGGGTTGCATTGCGCGTAGGTTCTAGCTGTTTGACGGCGGGATAATTGACCACAAGTTGTTTTTCTGCCGCGGCGGCGATCGCATTTCTTGCCAATTCGGGAATTTCCGGCGCATCTTCAAAAGTCGCATCCAAAATCTCAGCCGCTGGCCCTGTAGGCGTATATTTCAAGCCGCTGCTTAATGCTACCAAAACCTGCCAGCGGGGAATGTTAAGAGTCGGGTTAAAAATACTGCCGCTGTAACCGGATAGAAAACCCGTCTGATAAGCTTCTCGAATTGGTTTATAACCCCAGTAGTTCGTGGGAATATCTGCAAAGTCGATCGGATTGCGGACGGTTTTTGCATCTGGAAAAGCCCTACGCAGCATTGCCGCAAACTCAGCGCGACTGACTGGGCGGTTCGGGCGAAAACTGCCGTCTTCGTAGTAGCCGCTGATGATTTTTTTGTCTGCTAATTCTTCTATGCAACCTTGGGCCCAATGGTTTTTAACATCCTGAAATTTGGCCTCGGCCAATGCCGGGGCTACATTCAGGCCTGGAAACACTAAATTTCCGATGATTGTGCCCAAAGCTGCGACTAAAGCGATGACAGCTTGACGTTTGTGCGATCGAACCATAGAACAGCCTCCTTTGTCACCAAATTTGCGATCGAAACTCACGCAAGGTTTACATAGTATACCAGTCGCCAAGGCTCTTTGGTCATTGCTCCCTGAGCGTAGTCGAAAGGTTCAATAACCATAAATGCTTTAACAACCTTGGCGGTTGCTATATCAGGTATTCCAACCCGATGGAGTGCTTATTTAGAATCCAAAGTCATCTCCATCAACATTTTTGTTTTCATTGTTACTTCTTCGGGATTTCCTGCAACTTTAATAATCATTTCAGAATTAGAATTGATAGAGACGACTGAACGAACAGGCATTAATTTATCCAGTCGCATTATAACTTCTCCCTGACCCTGAGACGCAAAAGATTTTATGGCCATAGTAGAGCCAGCAGGTAATTGGGGTAAAGTCAAATTTTGGGGATTTGCTTGTTGTTCTACGCTAGTTTTGAGAGTAGCAACTCCATCTTGCAAGCCAATCAATTCATAGGTAGCAGTTTGATTCACATTCATGCCACTGACATTAGATGGAAAAGAGATGCGCCATTTAGCGCCTTTTCCAACTGCTTCTGCCGGCAGAGGCGAGGCAAGCTGTTGTAATGATTTAGACATATTTTGAACCATTTGTTTGGTGTTGTTGTCCGCTTCTTTCGGCAAAGTAAAGCTACCTCCTTTACTCGCACCCCGACTATCCATGATGAAAGAACCTTTCAATCCAACTAACTTTTTAACTGCCGATCGCATACTATCCAGGGCCGCAGTTGGCAAATTTGGAGTATCAGCAACAACATCTGCACTAGCGTATAAAAAATCGTAGTGAATATCTCCATTGGGATCAATTTTTGTGGCTTTTGTGTCTATAGTTAAGACCATTGTCGGAACTTTATTCACCTTCGTACTTCTGCCGGCTGCAGACACTTCCATCTCCATTTTTACAGCCATAGCAGTCGTTTGTTTGACACCTAAACTTGGTTTTAAACGCAACTGTTGTCGGGGTTCCACTCCGGGATTTAGCAGTTCGACTTGAACGGGTTTCGCGTCCATCCTAGGCTCGGATACGTCACCGGCTGGCTGCTGGACGACAAGTGGAATCTCAGCACTGAGGGACGCAGGAGAAAGCTCGATCGCCCATCCGGCACTTGCCAAACAAAGAGATGCAATAAACAGTGTTTTTTTCATTGACTTAATTTCCGGTTATTTGAATATTTGCCTGTTGCCACAGGCGATCGACTGTCACGAATTTGTAACCTTTATACAAAAGAAAGGGAATTATCTTGTCAGCAGCAGCGGCAACATCTTCGCCGCCGGAATAGCCGTCGTGGAGCACAATAATTGAACCGTTTTCTGTTTGCTGCACGACGCGGCTAGTAACTTTCATCACCCCCGGCCGCACCCAATCTTCCGGGACGACACTCCACATTACGGGACGATATTCCCACTGCTGCAATAACTCTAATATTCGCGGCGTAAAAATGCCGTTCGGCGGCCGCACGTCGCGGATTAATTGTGGGTCTAAATCGCAAGCTTTGCTAATTGCTTTTTGCGTGTCTTCTAAACTGTGTTTTAGTTCGTGGGTTTTGAGTTTGGCAAACGATACGTGCTGGTAGCCGTGGAGACCGATCCAGTGTCCGCTATCGTACACTTCTTTGGCAATTTCTGGATGTCTGTCAACGCAAAATCCCAGCCAGAAAAAACTTGCTTTGATGTCGTATTTATCTAAAATCTTTAGCAGTTGAGGTGTGTGCTGCAGGTGCGGCCCGTCGTCAAATGTTAGGGCTATTTCTCGGCTGTTGCTATCTCCCGTCCACAGACATCCGGGAAAAGTAGATTTGAGAATCGGGTGAACGACAGGAAAAAAAGGTGCTAGTGGCATTGGTTAATATTGCGAAAGTGCGATCGGGTAGAAATGAAGCTGCGCTACAATAGAATAAAGTTAACTCAATCGAGGTCAATATGACAACTGCCGTTGATATTGGAACGCTAATTGTCAGCACGCCGGGAACTTGTGGCGGCCGTCCCCGCATCGCAGGTACAAGAATGTCCGTACAAAGCATAGCCATTGACTACAAAGCGGGAATGACTCCTGAAAAAATAGCTGAAGAATTTCCGCACTTGACCTTATCACAAATTTATGCGGCATTGGCTTACTATTACGCTAATCAAAACCAAATTGACGCGGATATAGCAGCAGAAAATGCTGAGTGGGAGCGTTTGGAAGCAGAATATACGACGAAAATTAAGCCGTTACAATAGAATAATATTTGAGGAATATTTGAGAGCTTGTATTATAGCTAAATAACTGTTTATAAAAGATGAGCGATCGCCAATTATAAAATTCTTTAACTCTTTTGATAGATCCTCAAACTATCTCCGATCGCATTCACCTCTCTCTCAAGATCGATGCGATCGCCCTACAGTGTCCTCTTATACTAAATACCAGCACAACTAATCGACAAACCATCAAGGAGAAACAATGACAGAGGAATATCTAGCAGAACGCACAGTTTCAGCCGTATTTAAGGAAGAAGAACAATTAGACGGCGTAATTCGGCGGTTGCTCGATCGCGGAGTCTCCCGCGACCACATTTCCGTAATGGGCAAAAACTTTCAGTCCAAAACTAAAATTGCCGGCTTTCTGACTAAAAAAGATGTAATTTTAGGAGGCTTGCGAAGCGGGGCGATTTTTGGTTCCTTATTCGGTTCTTTTTTGGGTTTGCTAACCGGCGTGGGCGTGCTGTTTATTCCCTTTGTCGGTGCAGTAGTATCCGCAGGCCCGCTGGGTGCTGTACTGTTGGGTGCAGCTAGCGGCGCGATCGCAGGTTCGGCCGGTGCTGGTCTAGTTTCGGCTTTAGTCGCTTTGGGAATGCCCGAAGAGAAAGCAACTATCTATCAAACCCGCGTCGAAGCAGGCGAATTTCTCGTGATGGTCGAAGTCGCCGCAGATAAATCGGGCGAATTTCAACTATTGCTAGAAAGTGCAGGTGGCGAAGAAGTTTCTGTTAGCGAGATGACGCTGCCGCGCGCCGTCAAAGGTCGCTGCAACAGTCCGGCAGACTTATCTCCAGAAGTGCGATCGCACCTGTCGGAAGCAGCACAAAAAACCTTTATCGAATCCTACAACACCGCATTTGACGAAAGCAACGACTCGATACAAGCAGAACACACCGCCTGGGAAGCCATTCACCAGCAGTACGAAGAAGATGAAAATGGTGTTTGGACTAAGCCTTTAGCGAAAGTCTAGTGTTCCAATCGCAGTAAACTAATAAAAAATACCATCAAGCCTCTAGAACTGCGGTTCTGGAGGCTTTGACGATTTTAGATTTTAGATGTTTTAATTGTGAAAAACTTATTTTTTAATCATTTGAGAATAGCTGAAAATCTCATGATTTTTTGAAAGTGGTATTGCATTAGGTTGCGTTATCAACTACAATCTACAGGCTTACAATTTAAAATTGAGTTAAGCAAATGCAAAAATACGTTTGTACAGCTTGCAATTACGTCTACGATCCAGAAGTAGGCGACCCCGACGGAGGCATAGCTGCCGGTACTGCCTTTGAAGATATCCCCGAAGATTGGGTTTGTCCCACTTGCGGGGCGGCAAAATCCGATTTTGAACCAGAAGAATAAGCGAGAAAAAAATTGTCCGATCGCATCCTCAAAATTACAGTCATAGGTGGCGGTGCAGCGGGTTTTTTTAGTGCAATTACCTGCGCGAAAACCTACCCCCAGGCCCGCGTCACTTTACTAGAAGCTGGCCGGCAACTCCTGGCAAAAGTTCGCATATCTGGCGGCGGGCGCTGCAACGTCACTCACGCTTGTTTTGACGCCGGTGTTTTAGTGCAGAATTACCCCAGAGGAGGGAAAGCTCTGCGCGGTGCTTTTAGTCGATTTCAACCCCGCGATACTGTTGATTGGTTTGCCAGTCACGGTGTGAAATTGAAAACAGAAGCAGACGGGCGAATGTTTCCGATCACAGATGATTCGGGGACAATTGTTAACTGTTTGATCCGGGCTGCTGAGGATGCAGGTGTGAAAATTCGCACGGGTGATGCAGTTGTTTCAGTAACGAAATTAACTGGCAATAATGCAGAGGGCGAACAAGGGAATACTACCCCTACGGATGAAACTAGATTTGAAGTTGAGTTGAAATCCGGGGAGAGATTGCAGTGCGATCGCATCCTGCTGGCTACAGGCAGCAATCCGTCGGGTTTTAAGTGGGCAAAAGAGTTAGGTAATACTGTAGAACAGCCGGTTCCTTCTCTATTTACTTTTAATATTTCTGACAGCAGAATCAAAGATTTAGCCGGGGTTTCGGTTCCTAATGCTAAGGTGAAATTGCCGGGAGCTAAATTAGAACAAAGCGGGCCTTTGCTAATTACTCACTGGGGTTTAAGCGGGCCTGCTGTACTCAAACTTTCGGCTTGGGGTGCGAGATTTTTGCACGATCGCCATTATAAAACATCTGTGCTGATTAATTGGCTGCCCCAGTACAATGCGGAGGTTTTGCGGCAGCAATTGCTAGCGGTTAAATCGCAGTTGTCGCACAGACCGATCGCCTCTAGCTGTCCGTTTCCAATACCGCGCCGCCTCTGGGAACGTTTGACAAGTTCGATCGGCATTGACGAACAAAAACGCTGGGCAGACTTATCCAACAAAATCCTCGATCGCCTCCTGCTAGAACTCATTCAAGGCGAATATCAGATTTCTGGAAAAGGCGCATTTAAGGAAGAATTCGTCACCTGCGGCGGTGTTAACTTAAAAGAAGTCGATTTTAAGACAATGGAAAGCCGCCGCTGTCGGGGACTTTTCTTTGCTGGCGAAATCTTGGATATCGACGGCGTGACGGGCGGTTTCAACTTCCAAAGTGCGTGGACTACGGCGTGGTTGGCTGGAATCGCGATCGGCAAATCGGACGATTTGGGATTGTAGATTTGGGATTGGGGATTTGGAATGCAGTCAGAAACCGGGTTTTTTGGGAAAATATAGGTTTATACCCGCAGATTTGGTAAAAAACCGGGTTTCTCTCAGGTAAAGGCGGGGAGTGGCGATCGGGCGATCGGGAACCTGAATTGTGAGATTAGATCGGACGATCGCGCTTTCAACCGCTGCTATACAAACAATAAAAATCGGTTTGTAGTAAGGACTTTAGTTCTGATGGACTCAAAGACAAAAAGAAGATTCAACTCCTCTCGATCTGATAGAAGAGCACCTGTGGCAAAAACCGGGTTTCTGACCGCAAATTTAACATCACAACCTATATCTCTCGTTCAGAAACCCGGTTTTTAAGAGCTTGTTGAGAATGGTGCTTTTCTGTCAGCTCGATCGAACTCCATGAGTGTAGAGAGTCATCCCGAAATTGATTCAAGCCAAGCAATCAAATCCTCTTGACTGCTAAAATCCAACAAATTTTCACCTAAATCATCCAATTGTTCGGGAGATAGCTGCTGGATGCGAGTTTGAATTTCCGGCGAAACCTCACCAGTGCGCCGCCGGAGTAGACGCAGAATTAATGCTATCTGTCCTTCAATTATGCCTTCTTTGCGGCTTTTAGTAATAGCACCGCGCTGGTCTTCAAAAAACATTTCTCGCTTTTCTAATGCGGCTAATTCATCAACGCTTAAATTAGTTTTGCTGGCGATGGAAAAAGCTGTATTAATTTCTGGTATTGATGCAAATTTTTCGGGAATTTCATCAAGTTTAGTAGCATTTTTGATAAAATAAACCCAGCTTTGAATCAGGTTTTCGACTTGCTCCAGTTCTTTATTAAATTTCGGCAGTTCCACAAAAAATAATTCTATTTCTCTGTAATATTCGATGTTTTCTTCGACTTCTTTAAAAACAAAATGGGTGAGGAATTTTTCGGTATTTTCAAATAGCACAAAATCTGTAATTGTTAAAGCAATCACAGGATTTAATTTTGAGTAGCCTTCTCTCGGTTTGAGCTGAGTCGCGTAGGTTTTCGCTGCATTGTATATGACGCGCTTAGTAAAAGCTTCTACATTAATTACCTGCATTTCGATAATGACAGTTTTGTTGCCTGTAATTTTGGCTTTGACATCGAGGTAAGTGTCTTTTAAACCAGTTATGCTTGGTGCGGCGTAGGGGTCGATGATTTCTAAGTCTTGAATTGTCGGCTGTGCGTTGTAGAGCATCGCATTGAGGAAGCTAATCAAAACTTCTTTGCTCTGAGGCGAAGCAAAAATCTTTTTGAAGCCAAACTCTGTTTTAGGATTGATGAATGTCATAATCGCTCGCGGGTAAACGGTAATTTTAAAACACTTAAAACTTACGCATAACCCAGAAACCGGGGTTTTTACCGACTAATCTGTTGGCTGCAACCAGTGTATTTTCACACAAAACCCGGTTTATTTATTCGGAGTACAAAATCCCTGACAGTATTTAATTGTGGCAATTCGATCATAACATTCCTTCCATTTCTAAATCTTCAATTGTCTGCAAACCGCGCGGGTCGCCGACTCGCAACAGGGAAGATTTTGCATCTTCTCGCACGCCCATATCTTCATCTTCTTCTAAAGATTCAATTAAAGCGTCGATCGCCCCAGCGTACACTACATTATTCGGCAATTCCCGCGCCAGTTGCCCGATCGCCCAAGCCGAGTTGCTCCGCACAGCAGATACAGCATCTCCCCGCAGCGATTCAATCAACGGCGGAATCGCTGCAATCACCACATAGTAACCAACTTTTGCCATTTGACCCAGCGAACTCGCCGCCCACAAACGCACCGCCGAAATATCAGTTCTCAAAGCATCAATTAAAGATGGCAAAGCGCGGGGATCGCTGCAATTTCCCAGGGCCCAAACTACCCCTTTGCGAACGTAACCGTTCCAGTCGCAGTTAAGCTGCTCAATTAGCGCTTCCACAGCATCGGGACTCGGATTTCGCCCCAAAGCATAGGACGCGCTTACCCGCACCAAGGGGCAACCGTCTCTCAACAAATTAATTAAATGCGAAATCGCGCGATCGTCCTGCAATTCGCAAAAAGCCCGCGCCGCAATCATCCGGTGTTGAGGTTCCGGGGATTCCAGCAAAGGCAGCATTTCCTCTGGATCTGGCAGCGGGGGTTCGGATTCGTCAAATTGATCCAAAGGGCTTTCCAGTTCCGTCTCAGTATCGAGGGCGTTGGGGTAGTCGTGATTGTTCATAAAAAAACTTTACCGCACTGAGGATGCTACGGGTGCAACTGAGTCAGCCGTCAATCGATTTTAGATTTTAGATTTTAGATTTTAGATTTTAGATTTTAGAATTGAAGCATTGACCCCACGGATAAATTCGGGGGGCAAGTTTCATCGGATACAGGTTTTTTATTTCTCCACGGATGAATCCGGGGGCTTGTATCCTGGATGCTTTCGGTCAAAGTGATTTGTTCATCCAGACAGAATGGCTTTGATAGCCTAACTTTTGATAGAGATTCATAGCAGGCTGATTGCTCAAAAAAACTTGTAAACCAATTTGCCGATCGCCCCTGGAACGTGCCCAATTTTCAGCATGAATCACTAAAGCTGCACCGAGTCCCTGACGGCGGTGTTCCGGCGCGATGTATAGCAAAAAAATGTGACCGTGGCGCAATCCAGTGGTTTGGTCGATCGCATTTCCCAGCCACAAACATCCGACAACCGATTGGGGATTTAGCGCTGGAGATTTGGGATTGAGATACTGCGAGGGCTGCACGGGCAAATTTTCTTGCTCTTGGGGGGTGTTTTTCAGGCACTCTATCCACCAAAGCGGCGTCTGGTTAGAAAAATACTGTTCGACAGTTTGAGACAAATGTCCCAATTCCCGATCGGGGTAAAGTTCTCCGTAAGTCCGGTGCAGGAACTTTACCAGTTTTGCCCGATCGAGTCCCGATCCCGATCGCAGCGCGTAGCCCGGTATTAGTTGAGCAGACATCAACGGACTCGGACACCGAGAGCGACATCATTTAGACCCAAGAAAATTGGATTCACTACTGCTGCTTGCTTTTGGGGGATCTCTTCCTCAATCGGTGCCGGGGCAGCCATGTCAGCCGGCAAAAAGATGCGAGCGCTGACAGATACCAGAGCTACGAAAAATATTAATATCGCTATAAAGGGAGCAATGTATTGACGAATGATAGCCATAACCGCAAAAACTTAATTCTTGAGTTGATTTTATCAATTGTACCATACAAATCTTGTCAGCTATAATGCTGCCATTAGACAATTAGCTCTCAAAAAGAGCGATCGCCAGTACCAACAAACACAAAATATAAGATTATGAGTGCCTCGCCTGCTGTTTATGAAGCTCTAGCTAAGTCAATTGTTTTTTTGAATCAAAAGCCCAACGCGCAGAATGATGTGGCACGTTTCCTGGATACTAACGGCTACTATATCGATCGCATATTCGACGACCGAGAAACTGGATTTTATGCGATCGGCTTCGGTTCCTCCGACTCCCGAAATCCGCCAGTCCTCGTATTTAGAGGTACAGATTTCATCGACGGCGATGCTATGTTTTCCGACTCCCGCGACATCGGCTTACCCGAATTTGAAAAAAACAAAGATAGCATCAAAAGCTGGCTCACAGAAATCGGTCAAGATACTGCTAAAAACCCCAGCAAATTATTGCCCGATATCGTCGGTCACAGTTGGGGCGGAGCGATCGCTCAAATTACAGCCACCGAATACACATCTATCACCGGCGACATATTTACTTTCAACTCTCCCGGAGTCTCAACCACAACATTCAACGCTTTTCGGAAAAATCTCAGCAGAGTTGGCAACAAAAATGTCAATCACTACATTGTCAGCGGAGATATTGTCAGCTTGTTTGGCGAAGCATTTATACCGGGAAAAGTATTTATCCAAAATTTTACCGATCCGAGCATTAATCCCTTAACTGTTTTGGCAAAACATCGAACAGAAAATTTATTAAGCGCTCCGCCCGCAGATTTTTTCCAGAGGCAAATTTCCGTCGAAGACTTAAACAAACCCGACTTTGCTTATAACGACAACGACTCAGATTTTAACGAATTTATCGCAGCGCTAAATTTTGCCCTGCCCACTGTGTCAATAGCAATGAGAAAGAGATCGGGTGTAGAGAGTTTGAGAACAGCACCAGAATTTTCTTTTGTGCAGTTAATCAGAGAAATACAATACGGTTTAGCTCCTCTGCAATCGAATTATTTATTAGGCGACATTCGCAACAATACTGCTACCGGTGGCAAGGGCGAGGATACCATGATCGGCAGCAGAGGTAACGATACTCTTAGAGGTAATAGAGGTAATGACAGCATCACCGGTGATGAGGGTGACGACTTCTTGTACGGCGGCAGAGATAACGATTATTTGGAGGGTGGCGACGGAAACGATTTGATGTCCGGCGAGTTTGGCAACGATATTTTGATCGGCGGTGCGGGGCGCGATCGCTTTGTATTGGAATCCGGTGGCGGAGCCGATGTAATTGTCGATTTTAAAAAGGGTGAAGATTTAATTGCACTGTCGCGGGGGCTAACTTTTCCTCTAATTATAGTCCGCCAAGGTGGTGAGGGAGCTGTAATTTCTATCCCAATTACTGGCGAAATTCTTGCTACTCTCACAGGCGTGTCGGCCAGCGACATTACGCAGACTGATTTTGTGCAGCTTTAGTGCGAGAAAAATTTGTAGTTTTGGTATAGCCTTTCTTAAAAAGATGGGCCAAAGAGGTCATGGGGCATGGGGCATTGGCCCGCGCAGGGCCTACCTCACCACGCTTGAGAACCGCTATATCGTAAAAGCGAACAAAACTTAGCAAAAAATACGTCATATTTCTTGCTAAGTTTTGTTTGCTTTTTGTATTATTATTTTACAATTTTATAACTCCAAAATTGGATAAATTAATATTGTTAATTAATCAAGTTTACAGTAAAATGAATTAACCAGGTTAAATACTAATGCCCAATTCAAACACAGGAAATAAAAAATATGCCTTCTTCCCCCGCCGTTTACGAAACTTTAGCGAAACAAGTTGCTTACATAGATGACAACCCCCAGTTTCAAACTGTAGTTCAAACTGGTTTGAGCGCTGCCGGCTACCAAATCGATCGCACCTTTGACGATCCGACAACTGGGTTTCACGCGATCGGCTTAATCTCCACCACTCCAGACAAACCGCCAGTTCTCGTATTTCGGGGCGTTGACCAACCGCTCGACGAAGTTGCCAACACAGACCCGCGAGGCATCGGTTTCAACCAATTTGAAGCCAACAAACAAGCCCTAGGAAATTGGCTGACAGAAATCGGTCAAAATACAGCAAAAAATCCCAACCGCTTGCCGCCAGACGTTCTCGGACACAGCTTGGGCGGTGCCTTAACCCAGCTAGCCGCCAGCGAATTCACATCTGCGATCGGAGATGTGGTGACATTCAATTCTCCCGGAGTCGATCGGAGCACAGTCAATACTTTTACACAGAAAGCCGGTACCAGCAAAAATGTAACTCACTACATTGTTAGCGGCGACTTTGTGAGTTTGGGTGGAGAAGCTTTTCTGCCAGGAAAAGTGTTTTTACAAACATTTACCAACCCGATTATTAACCCGCTATTAGTTCTAGAAAAGCACACGCAAACAGGTTTATTAACAACTCCTCCTCTCGGTTTTACTCAAACAGAAATTTCTGCAAACCAATTGAGTAGCCCAGACTTTACTTTTACAGATTCAGATTATTTAGAACTGCTAGCTGGCATAGACTTTGTGCTGCCAGAATTGGGAGCATCACTGGAATCGCGCAGCACCTTCGAGCAATCGAGAAACGCTCCGGGAGCCACATTTTTTGGAAACATTCTTACCATAAAAAATGCTCTCAACCAATCTCAAGCTAATTATTTATTAGGCGACGATGCCAATAATACAGCCACAGGTTTTGGCGGCGACGATATTATTATTGGTAACGGGGGAAATGACACTCTCATCGGCAGTCGCAACAATGATATTATCAGCGGTGGCACCGGCAACGATCAGCTATTTGGCGGCAAAGGAGATGATAATTTGGAAGGGGGAGATGGGGACGATACACTTGTTGGTGGAATTGGTGCCGATATCTTAATTGGTGGCCTTGGACGCGACGTATTAGTGTTAGGAGCAGGCGCAGGTACAGATACAATTATAGACTTTCAACAGGGTCAAGATTTAATCGGTTTGACCAAAGGTTTGACTTTCAACCAACTGAAAGTTACTCAAGCCGATGTTTCAACAACGATCGAAATTGCCAGTAACGGCGAAGTTCTTGCCAGTATTCCTGGCATTTCAAGGAGTCCGCTAACAGCTAGCGATTTTATTTCAATTTAATTGGCTGCTGGCTAATTATCCAGGGTGCGCCGCCAGCACCGATTGATTTGGTTTGTAGTGCGGACTCACATTCCGCACTACAAACCTTGCTGATTGCGGTTCGTAATTCCCTAATCTACATCATCTAGTCCGGGCCTTGGCATCGGTAAAACCTTGATCTTATTTAGCTGTCGCAAACACATCCCGCCGACAACAGCAGCGGTTAAAGATACCCATCCCGTTAGCGGCTGAAGCAGTAAAAATCCGCCGATCGCCAACATCGACCCAAACATTAATACAATCGCCGCTACTACCCGTTTGAGGTCAGTTCCTAAATCTTGAATCGGTTCTAAACCAGTGCGATCGCGCTGTCTTTTCCAACCAGGCCCGCCCGGCCGCACCCGGCGGTAAAATTCATCAAGAGTCTCGTCAGATTCTGCAGGAGTCAGCAGCATCGCCGCGATCCACAGAATGCCAACTGTCACCGTAATAAACATCAAACGCAAACCAAAGTCTTGAATTTGCAAAGCCGGCACCGAACTGGTAGTCAAACCCACCACAAAACCGCCGAGAATTGCTGTCAGTTCCGCCGCTGCATTAATTCGCCACCAAAACCAGCGCAAAATTAACACCAATCCCGAACCAGTACCGATCGCAATTACCAACCGAAAAACCGTCGCCACATCCTGTGCAAAATAAGCCGCCACCGCACCCAAAGCAGTCACAAAAACCGAAGAAAGCCGACCAACCCACACGAGTTCATCTTGAGTAGCATCGGGCTTGACAAAGCGGAGATACAAATCATTAGTTACAAAGGAAGCGCCCCAGTTAATTGAAGTAGAAACCGTACTCATAAAAGCAGCCAGCAGCGATGCGACTACTAACCCCAAAACTGCAGGCGGCAAAAAATCTAACATCAATTTGGGATAGCCCAATTCCCGGTCTTCCAAATCGGGATAAATTGCGATCGCCACCAAAGCTACAATAATCCAAGGCCAAGGCCGCACCACGTAATTCAAAATATTAAACAGCCAAGCCGACTTTTCCGCCTCCGCTTCATCTTTCGCAGCGATCAAACGCTGAATGAATTCACCGCCGCCGTCGCTGCGCCGCCACGACCACCACTGAACGCCAAGATAAGCTAAAAATGTGCTTGAAGTAATACCAGCCGCCTCACTCCACCGAAAGCCACCAGACCCAATACTAAAGGGAAAAAATGATAAAATATCCTGTTTTGTAGCCTGCTGCACTGCCGGAATCAGGGCGTGAATTCCGTGAATCCGATCGCTGCTGAGAGCAAAAAAAGCTACTAAAACAGCCCCCACAAGTGCCAAAACTAACTGAAAAAAATCAGTAGCAACCACGCCCCACAAACCAGCAAAGCCAGCGTAGATTAACACTAAAACACTGATACCGAGAACGCTCAAAAACTTGAGATTTTGTCCCGGTTCAATCCCAAAACCCTGCCAGATTTGCAAAGCATCTACCACTTTCACCGTGGCCAGCATCGCGTAGCCGATACCGATGCAGTTGATAGGAACAGCAAACAAAAATGCTTTTGTAGCCCGCAAAACAGCCGCCGTTTTGCCACCGTAGCGAACCTCTGTCAGTTCCGCATCGGTAATCACTTCAGAACGCCGCCACATTTTGGCAAAAACGTACACCATAATAATGTGAGAAATGCCAAAACTCCACCACTCCCAATTGCCAGCAATTCCCCGATTGCCGACTATTCCAGCAACGTAGAGGGGAGTGTCGATGGAAAAAGTGGTAGCCGCCATGCTGCTACCAGCCAGCCACCAAGGAAGCGATCGACCCGATACAAAAAAATCTACCATACTCTTCGACCCTTTGCGGGAGAGATATAAGCCCACTGATAGGGAGAAGATCAGGTAAAGTAGGACAATTAACCAGTCGATAGGTTGCATAGATTCACGTTGAAATGAATTGAGAATTGCAATTATAGGACTTACGCGCACACTCTATCTTTCGGATGCGCTAAAGCCAAAGAAACCGGGTTTTTTACCGAATCTGTGGACGAGTGCGAAAGATTTTTGCAAAAAACCCGGTTTCTGACCACCCGCGCGCAAGTCTTGAATTAGCTATATTGCAGTTGACGCCTAAAACAGTTTACAGTCTTGAGTCTTAATTACCGTATATTTTTCATAAAATGAGCTGGCAAAAAGTTTAACATGAAGGGCGATCGCCAGACTTTATATAATACCAATTTAATAAATACTTGCTATAGATCAATTTCTAGCCCCCCCTTAACAAGGGGGGGTTGGGGGGGGTTCTATGTAGCACTTATTTTGCAAAATGGTATAAATCCCGAATTTGTCGCTTTCTGCAGTTGTCTGTCAACAAGTTCATCAATCTCCCGCTGTGTAGGAAATATTTCTCCTATTTGAGCGCCCAATAAAAGTAATTGCTCTAAATTAGGATACTGCAAATTGCGTAAATCAGTAGCATTAACTTGAGTGTGTCCGTTGAACAGCCGGAAAAACCCATCTACCAAACTCGAATTTAGATAAACAGTCAATCCCCGCGCCAGAGTGAGGTCTAATCCGCGTCCTTGTTGGTGAAAGTAATTTAAATGATTTTCAAAACCAACGCTAGAATTATTAATTTTGTGGGAATCCCAAACAACTGCAACAATTCGCTTTTGTTCTTCCTTTGACGAAAAGCGCTTAGTCAAAACATAATTTTCGTTGGGTACGAGGAGTGCAGCAGTTTTTTCGGTGATTGCTAAAGCTTGGTGCTTTTTGGTGGCGGTGGGATATTCAACAAACCCAGCCGATAAATGTGCTGGATAAATCAGTGGAACTGCATCTTTTTCTAGTTCTAGCCGCAAGTCAGAACCGACGCGAAAATCTACAACTTTTCCGGTGGAAACTGTCAAACCTAATTCTTTTAGCGTGCAGGTAAATTGAGCCATTTGCTCAACTAATTGCTGGCTGAGGGCATCGGGCAAAATCCGAATAAATTGCTCGGAATCTTTGGGATTAACTACATCAGTATATCGTATATTATGACACAAAATTAGATCGTCATCTGCGCTGGTGCTTGAGGTAATCGTTACAGTATCTGGCTTTTCTATTTGTTTAGTAGCGCGAATAATAATTGTTTCTTGCAAAACAGCATCATCGCGAAATACTTCCTGTCGCGATTCAAAGATATGTATTTGGCGTAAAGCCATCATTTGTAGGAAGACTTTACGAAAATCTCGAAAGTATAAACCGTTGCAAAAACTGCGGGGAGTAATCGATACTAATTCACCGTTTGGTTTGAGCAAGCTAGCGGCGGCAATCATAAAACCAGTGTAGAGATTGCCGGTTTCTACTCCTATAGAACGCAGTAAAGTTCTGGCTTGAGATTTAGCGTTAATTTTAGCATAGGGAGGATTGATGATTGCATGGGTAAATTCCAGTTTTTTTGAGTTTATAAATAGATTGGGATTCAACATTTCAGCAGATTCTTGAATGAAGTCTACGCTGCAAATTTTACTGGTAAAGATTATGCCAAAGTTCTGACATTCAATTCTGCACAATTCTAAGGTTTGTTTGAGGTAGTCAATCAAAATAATATCAATTTCATAAGCTGTTACCTGCATGGTTTGCGGTTTTTTGGGGCGCTGACAAAGCTCGCAAACAACGGCTGCTATCAGGGAACCAATACCTGCACCTGCATCTAATAATGATATATCGGGACACTTGAATTCAAACATTCCCGCCATCAAACTTGCTGCGGAGCAAGGTGTCAAGAATTGTCCTTTTTCTCCTCTCTGGTTTTGCTGCAATTTTTGGGTTGCTTCTAACCGCAGGAGGTCTACTCGATCGAGTAAATTGCTGGCTGTTGTGTTGCTGTCGCCCGGAATGCCTAGTGCTTGAAAATGTGGTGCTATCATTTGTTGAGAAAAGTGCGTTAGCGAAGCCCTCGAAGAGGATCGCCAGTTCAGTTTATTTTCGCCTAAAATTGCACCGATGTGCGAAAATGTCAAGCGCCCTAGAAAATATATAACTTATCCAAAAGTATGTTGACTGTTCATATAGCTAGATCGGGAGGTAGCTAACGATGACACAAACTCAAACCAAGCGTTATGATTTTACTTAAGTATCTAACTGTAAATGATGACAACTATCAACTGGGGTCAAGTTTTAGATAGCATTCCAGAGAATGCCATTGAAGCGATCGTCAACTCTCAATTTGTGTCGGTTCTAATAGAAGCACTTGGATTCACTAAAAATGACCAGTTTCCACAGTTTCCAACAGGTCAGGGTGCTCAGAAAGTAGATTTCGCAGCGCGTAAAAATACTGAGAGTGAGAAGTTTTTGTTCTCTCCTGTCGCTCCCTACTTACTTGTTGAAGGCAAGGGACGGGCCATAGCGACAGGAGCTAAAATTAACTTAGCGGAAGGTACTCCCAAATATAACGAGTCTAGGGAACAGATTAAAAGATATCTGCTATCTCCTAAATGTCAAACGGCTCAATGGGGCATTATTACCAATGGCATTCATATCCAGTTATTTCGGAGGCATGGGAAAGTTGTAATTCCAGCAACTGCTTGCACTCTGATTAACAAAAGTAATATTAGTGCCACTGTCCAATATATCAAATCTTTGATTGAAAACCCGCCCCAGGCATTGACGGTTTGTATCTATAACAATAAAGGAGGAGTGGGCAAAACGACAACAACGCTCAATTTAGCATCAATTTTGCGAAAAGAGAAAAAGAAGGTTCTAGTAGTTGATTTTGATTCACAAAGAGATTTAACTAGAACTCTTGGGCTAGACGTAGGAGCTATTACTTTATCTGACTGTCTGACTGATACAAAAGCAGATGTTAACAAAACAGTTGTTCATTTTACTCACATTGACAAGCCAGGAAAAATCATACATTTTTTTGACGTGATTCCATCAAGTGAGGACATGGAAGACTTTACAGATCAGCGTCTAGCTGAATCAAAAATTCAAAAAGGTGCAAAAAGATTGCGAGATATTCTTAAACCTTTTGTTTTTAAATATGATTACATATTGATTGATTGCCCTACCCAATGGTTATTTTTCAGCCAAAGCAGTGTTTATGCCTCTGATGTTGTTCTCATCCCTACCAAGCATAATGGATTAGCCTCACTACACAATGCAGCTAGGGTGATTACGCAGTTTATTCCTGAAATTAATAAAGTAAGAGCAGATGGTGGACCAATTGCCCTACCAATCTTTTTCAATGGAGAGAAGATCACAGATCCTGCCCTTCAGACAGCCAATCAGGAAATTGGAAAAATAATTAATCAAGCTAAAAAAGATGGTTTTGATCTGCTACCATATTATTGGCCTAAATCTACAAGTGGAAAAGATATTAAAACTATCTTCAGTATTCCCAGTTATGCTAGTGTTGCTAATGCTGCCTTCTCTCACATTCCCGCTGTCTTTCTCAACAAGATCGCTTTAGAACACTATTCGGGTCTAATTAAGGAGTATTTCTTAGAATGAGTAAGTATGATGACATCGGTAAGCTGATGCACCTGCCATTAGCTGATATTGCAGCAGGGGAACCATGTTCAGAATCTGAGTTTATCATCACCGCCGCAGCCGAGGCGGTTATGCAAGCTGGCGGACACAATTGGATTCCTGTAATTGTTAAAGAAACAGATGATTACCAATATCAAGTAGTTAGCAATTCCTTTATTTATGCAGTTGCTCAACAAGCTGAACTAGAGCGAGTCTGGTGCATAATCATTGAACCAGAATCTAAAAACATCTATCAAGCTAAAATTTTGGCAAGGGAAACAATACCAAAAGTTAACTTGAACACAGCATCAAGAGATACTATTCTCGCTGCACTTAGATATTTGGTTGCAGAACCAGGAAGTGCATTGAAGGGATTGGATGTTATTGTAGCAGCTAATCGCATTTCAGCAGCCAATCGGGAAACGTGGTCAAACTTTAGCCCTATTACCAGCTTAAAATGTACCATTACTAAGGGAAAAAAGTTGGATGCACTTGCCAAAGTCTTCTTTTTATCGCCGACTCCTGTTGCACCACCGCCGCCACCGCCTGAAGCAGTTAGCGTGAAACGTGCATCGAGAGATGAAATTTTAGATCGCCTCAATTACTTATCAACTAATAAAATAGGAGGCTTTGAAAATATCGATGCCGAAAAAACAGCCGATGCGATCTTCAACGCGAATAAAGGCAAGTGGAAAAGCCTAACTCCAATTTCAAAACTTGAATGCGGTATCGATACAGCCAAAATGAAAATTTTTAAAACCCTATTTAGGCTGTAAAACTAGGTTCAATCGGGTGACTAATTCATCCGATCGCCCTTCCAGAACAAAGTTTCGCCCTATAAGTTGCTCTAACGCAAAGATGTGCGAAAATGTCAACCGGACTCTCAGACCAAAAGTCCGTAAAAGACAGTTCAACGCTCTCTCACACATTGTTCATGCGTAAACACAAAACATTCTTTTTGTCAAGCTGGTTCGCGATCGGCTTAACAATTAGTTTTCTGCTGATTCCCGGCTGGTTCTCAAACTTCCAAAACCGGGCTAACGCCACACTTCCCCCGCAAACCGCCGAATTTCGCGCTTTCTGGGTGGACGCATTCAACCCCGGTTTCAAAACGCCTCAAGAAGTCACCAAGTTGATTGCAGACGCACAGCGGGCCAATGCTAACGCGATCGTCGCCCAAGTCCGCCGCCGTGGCGATGCTTTTTACACGAGTTCGATCGAACCCCGCACCACCGATCCCAACGTTCCCCCCGGTTTCGATCCCCTCCAAGATTTGATTGACAAAGCCCACGCCGCAGGCATTGAAATCTACGCTTGGATGGTGACGCTGCCGGTGGTTTCTGGCGGCAAACTTCCCGCCGGTCACGTTTGGCAACAACACGGATCTTCAGCCGCAGGCAGAGATAATTGGGCGATGTTGACTTCCAGGGGGGAATCGCCCGGTTTCCTCGATCCCGGCCATCCAGACGCTGTAGATTATACAGTTTCCGTCTATTTGGACTTGCTGAAGCGCTACGATGTGGACGGCGTGCAGTTGGATTACATCCGCTACGGCGGCCCGAATTGGGGCTACAATCCTACTTCGATCGCCCGTTTCAACCAGCAAAACGGTCGATCGGGCAAACCCGCACCCACAGATCCGCTGTGGATGCAGTGGCGGCGCGAACAAGTGACAAATTTAGTGCGGAAGCTATACGTAGAAGCCCTGGCGATTAAACCGCGCGTGAAAATTACCGCCGCCACCATCGCCTGGGGAGACGGCCCGAAAAACGATCGCGACTGGATGCAAACGCAACCTTACAAAGAAGTCTTGCAAGATTGGCGCGCTTGGCTAGAAGAAGGTATTCTCGACATGGCGATGCCGATGACTTACCAGCGCGAGTACAAACGATCGCAAAAACTCGCCTATGACAATTGGATCGAGTACGCCAAAAACCACCAGTACAACCGCCAAATTGCGATCGGCCCCGGCAATTACCTCAACTACATCGAAGACATCCTCGCGCAAGTCCGCCGCGCCGAAGCCCCCTCTGCCAAAGGAAATCACATTGCCGGTACGGTTTTGTATTCCTACGCTAGCAGCAACCTGTATGCAAATGTCGAACTGCGATCGGGCCGCAGCAGCCGAGATTTGCCCCGCCAGCCTTGGAAATACATCTCCCAAAGCAATGATTGGTTTTATACCGCCCTCTCGCAGCCGAGTCAATACGTTGACGGCGCTACGGGCAGAACAATTCAAACTCAGCCAGTGTGGGCGACTGCGGTGGCGGTTCCCGATATGCCTTGGAAGTCGCGGCCGACTGCTGGGGCCATCGCCGGAGTGTTGCAAAAGTGCGATTCCCTACGGGATAGCTTCGCTGCACGAACTTGCGACGGTGCGAGTTTGACATTACAGCCGATCGATGATATGGGCAAGGTGCGGCAACTGCAGGCGGATGGTAAAGGATGGTTTGGGGCGATCGAGCTTTCGCCCGGTTCTTATCAGTTGAAAGTTGACGGAAGTCAGGTTCAACAAACAGTTGATGTTGTCGCCGGTGAAGTTACAAAAGTTAATTTCGCCAGTTTGTAGTTTGTGGGGTTCCCAGCGCGTACCTTACTAATTTTTTGATTGATTGCAGATATGTAGGTTGGGCAGAGTGAAACGCAGCTTCATTCTTGGACTCAACCTACATTTTTTTTTTACCGCAGAGGGCGCAGAGGGCGCAGAGGGAGATTGGAGAGAGGCAAGAATTTAATCAGTTACGGGGCAATTCGTAGGTCGGTGAGTAAAGTAGGATTTACTCAGAAGTGGTACAATTAAATTATCCTGGATTGAAGTGCGCTATTGTCGGTGAAGCTATGTTAATCACAGAAGCCCCTTTCACGCTCCGCAAATGGACGGTTAAAGAATATCAAAAACTCGGAAAAATCGGGTTTTTTCACCCAGAGGAACGAGTTGAATTAATTTCAGGAAATATTCTCAAAATGAGTGCAAAAGGAACTGCCCACACTTCGGCTTTAGGGCGCACGGATAGATTGTTTCAAGACTTGTTTAATAATCTGGCATGGGTACGAGTGCAAGATCCGATCGCCCTCGATGACAATTCCGAACCAGAACCTGATATCGCTGTAGTAGTCATCGATCCCTTGGACTACGCCACTCACCATCCGACTCCTTCAGAAGTATATTTAATTATCGAAGTTGCAGACAGCAGCTTGGCTTACGATCGCGAAATTAAGGCCAAAATCTACGCGCGATCGGGAATTGCCGATTATTGGATACTAAATGTAAATGAGCGACAACTTCATGTTTTTCGAGAACCGACTGAAGACGGGTATCAAAGCGAAATAGTTCTGGGGGAAAGCGCGAGTATTTCACCGCTGCAATTTCCTGCTTTTAATATCGCAATTCAGCAAATGTTGCCACCAATTATACTCAATTAAAAAGCTTACTGATTTTTTTTATTAACCGCAGAGGGCGCAGAGGGCGCAGAGAGGGAAGAGGGAGACAACTATTTAATCTGTAGCTTTGAACCAGGGGTTTAAACCCCTGGCAGACTGCCTAACTGGCTACATATTTACTGGGGACATATTTCAGGAATGAAGTCCTTACTACAAATTTAGTCGCTTTCTAAAATCCCCGCCAGCAAAGCTTGCTGAGCGTGCATCCGATTTTCTGCTTGCTCCCAAACGCGCGATTGATTTCCCTCAATCACCGCATCCGTAATCTCTTCATCCCGGTGTGCCGGCAAACAGTGCAGTACAATTGCATTGCGATCGGCAAACTCCAGCAATCGCTCATTTACCTGATAAGGCTCGAACAAAGGAATCCTGATCTTAGCTTCTTCTTCCTGTCCCATACTCGCCCAAACATCAGTATAAATTACTTGAGCATCCTTAGCCGCCGCTTCCGCATCAGAAGTCACAGTAACTTCTGTTTTTCCATTAGCAATTGCCTTAGCCTTTGCCACAATTTCAGGATTAGGACGAAAATCTTCAGGACAAGCAATTCTGACATTCATTCCCGCCATAGCACAGCCCAACATCAGCGAATTTGCCATGTTGTTTCCGTCGCCCAAATAAGTTAATGTCACTCCTTCCAGCCTGCCAAAACACTCTTTAACTGTCATTAAATCCGCCAACACTTGACAGGGGTGTTCATTATCTGTCAGCGCATTAATTACAGGAACTTTAGCATAATTGGCAAAGGTTACTAAATCCTTTTGATCGAAAGTCCGAATCGCCAAAATGTCTAAATATCGGTCTAAAACTCTGGCTGTATCGACTAAAGGTTCGCCGCGACTGACTTGCGTAACGTTCGGATTGAGGTCAACAACTTGCCCTCCCAATTTGTACATTGCCACCGTGAAACTCACCCGCGTTCGGGTTGAAGCTTTAGAAAATAACAAGCCGAGAACTTTAGTGCGTTTCAGCTTGACCATTCCCGATTTTAAACTGGCTGCTAGATCCAGCACATAATTTAATTCGTCAATACTTAAATCTGCCAGACTTAATAAATCTCGCCCTTTTAATGAATCCATACTTTCCCCATACACAAATTTCTAGCTGTGTCTTAAATCTAAGCCCGCTTGCGTCGGGTTTTGTTTCTGCAACCGCTGTTTTACTCCGCCCAAAAACGGAGATATATCCACGACGCTTGTACGTGGATAGATCGAAATTTCAGACTTTTGTTCCAGATATCAGATCCATCTGTGGAGTAAATCTAAAATCTAAAATCTAAAATCTAAAATTGACTGTGGATCTGGTTTATGCGGGTAATTGTTCGATCGCGCGATCGATCCAATCGCAACCTTGCTCCACCGTTTCTACCACCGCCAACACCCCCCGCAATTCCCCAGCGCCTGGGAAACCTTTAGCATACCAGGTTAAGTGCTTGCGCGCTTGAGACACACCGCTTTGACCTTTATATTCCCACAAAGCCCGCAGGTGTTCCTTAGCACATTCGAGCCGCTCAATTGGTGTCGGAGCTATCTTTTCCACACCAGTTTTCAAGAAATGATCGACTTCTCCTACCAAAAAAGGATAGCCCAAAGTTCCCCGCGAACACATCACTCCGTCAGCACCGGTTTCTTGAAGACAGCGCACCGCAGCTTCCACTGAAAAAATATCCCCGTTACCAATTACAGGAATCGATAAAACTTCCTTAACCCGGCGAATCCATTCCCATTTTGCCGGGCCGGTGTAACCTTGCGATCGAGTGCGACCGTGTACAGTAATCATTTTTGCTCCCGCATCTTCCATCCTCCGAGCAAATTCCAAAATATTAATTTCTTGGTCAGTCCAACCGATGCGAGTTTTAACAGTCACAGGAACATCTACAGCTTCCACCACCGCCCGCACAATTGCCTCGGCCGTTTCCGGGTCTCGCAGCAGCGAAGAACCGCCACCGTTTTTAGTAATTTTGTTCACCGGACAGCCCATGTTAATATCAACAGTATCCGCTCCTTCTGCTACGGCTTTCTGCGCCGCTTCTGCCAAGAAATTCGGCCGGCAGTCAAATAATTGAATGCTAATCGGGCGTTCGTTTGGATCAATTTCCATAATTTTTGGCAATTGCTTCACGTAGTGCAAACCCGTAGCGTTGACCATTTCGGTGTACATCATCGAATCCGGGGCGTAGCGGCGCACCAAACGGCGAAATACTAAATCAGTAACACCTGATAAGGGCGATTGCAGGACGCGGCTTTTTACTTCCAAATCGCCTATTTTGAGCGGAGTTGCTAATCTTTCTTTTAATTCTGGAGATAAAGTAAGCATAGTCGATCGCACTTTAATTCTAATATCTGTATATTCTACTACAACTGAGATATTTTTTCAGTTATTAGCCAAATCTTGAGCCGAAGATTGAGCTATATCATTTTCAGTAGATTATCCCAAATAACCAAGGAAGGTTCGTAGTGCGGACTTAAGTCAGCTCTCAAGTTGCGTACTCTTGTAGGCGCGCTAACAGTTTTTGTAATGGTAATCGACCAGACATGACATGATATCATTGGCAGCAAATCACTTTTGCTACTGTCATTACAAAACCAAGTGAAGCAATCGCTCTTGCTTGAGATTAGTTTTCTCAGCAGCCGCACAGTTTTGCCATCGCGGGTATGGAGGCGGACATAGGACAGCGAAAAGAATACTTAACCGGACTGCAATGTCTATTTTACTGCGGGCGATCGCCCGAATTCGAGTATTGTCAAACCAGAACCCAAAGCCGAACCCAGACAACACTTAAATCTATTTGCGGCTATCGCTTGACTTTATATCTATCTATGGGGCTTAGCCATCAATGGGCGATCGACCTACCAAAAATGCCGCCCAAGTCATATTTTTATTGTTGAATTCTGCCGAACCCAGCCTTTTGCCTTCCTAGGACAAATGCTTAAATTTTATTGGGATTCTGCAAAAACTATACATAACATCGTTTTAAACTACAATTGGTTGATTCCCGACGACGATCGAACATTATAAAAATTTTAGAGAATTCTATGGACGCCAAAGCACTCTGGCAACGCTACCAAGACTGGCTTTACTATCACTCTGGATTGGGACTTTATCTCGATATCAGCCGCATGGGATTTGACGACGCTTTCGTAACAGCACTCAAACCCAAATTTGACAAAGCTTTCAAAGATATGGCAGCTTTGGAATCAGGCGCTATCGCCAATCCCGACGAACACCGCATGGTGGGTCACTACTGGCTCCGAAACCCCGATTTGGCTCCCACTCCAGAATTAAAACAACAAATAATTGAAGAAATTGCACAAGTCGAAGAATTTGTCAAGAAAGTTCAAAACCGCGACATCAAACCGCCCTTTGCTCCGCAATTTACCGACATAATCTCGATCGGCATCGGCGGTTCCGCTCTCGGCCCCCAATTTGTCGCCGAAGCCCTATCCCCAGACATCCCGCCCCTAGCAATTCATTTTATCGACAACACAGATCCTGCAGGGATCGATCGCATCCTCAACAAAATCAAAGACAAACTCAGCAGCACCCTAGTAATTACCATATCCAAATCCGGCGGCACCCCCGAACCCCGCAACGGCACCATCGAAGTTCAAAAAGCCTTCGCCGCCCAAAAACTAGACTTCGCCAAACAAGCAATTGCCATCACCGGCACAGACAGCAAACTAGACAAATTAGCAAAATCCCAAGGCTGGATTGCCACCTTCCCCATGTCAGACTGGGTGGGAGGACGCACCTCAGAACTCTCAACAGTAGGACTTTTGCCCGCAGCTTTGCAAAACATCGACATTCGGGCCATGCTAGACGGCGCTAAAGTCATGGACGAAGCTACCAGAATTCCCGAAATTAAAAACAATCCCGCCGCCCTTTTAGCGATGAGTTGGTATTTTGCCTGCAACGGACGCGGCGAAAAAGATATGGTAGTTTTGCCATACAAAGATTCCCTGCTATTATTCAGCCGCTATTTGCAGCAATTAGTCATGGAATCTATAGGCAAAGAAAAAGATTTAGAAGGCAACACAGTTCATCAAGGAATCGCAGTCTACGGCAACAAAGGCAGCACCGACCAACACGCCTACGTCCAGCAACTGCGCGAAGGCGTGCCGAATTTCTTCCTCACATTTATCGAAGTATTGGAAGACAGGCAAGGCATTTCCCCAGAAGTAGAAACAGGTGTTACTTCTGGAGATTATTTGTCTGGTTTGTTGCAGGGAACTCGACAAGCTTTGCACGAAAATCACCGAGATTCAATTACTGTCACAATTCCCCAAGTCAACCCTCGGACAGTAGGAGCATTAATCGCCCTCTACGAAAGAGCAGTAGGTTTTTACGGTTCCTTGGTAAATGTCAACGCCTATCACCAACCGGGCGTGGAAGCAGGCAAAAAAGCTGCCGCTGCTGTATTGGATTTGCAAAAACAGGTACTGCAAGTGCTCACAGACGCTCATGCACCTCTGTCTGTAGCAGAAATAGCCAAACAAGCCGGAAAACCAGAGCAAATCGAGACAATTTACAAAATTCTGCGACATTTGGCAGCCAACGGGCGCGGCGTAGCTTTAGAGGGGAAATTAGCGCAACCTGCTACTTTAACCGCAAGTCACAAAGAGAATTAAACAGTAGAATTAAGAATTAAAAGTGAAATTACTCATTTTTAATTTTTAATGTTGAATTTTTGATGTCCGCCCATGCCCCTGACGATTCTGGTTGCTGACGACGATTTCGCTACTCGCCTGTCGATTACCGATTATCTGGAAATTACCGGATACTCTGTAATTCCTGCTGAGAACGGCAAAGAAGCTTTAGGGTTGGTACAGGAATTTCAGCCCCACTTGATTGTCACCGACATTACAATGCCCGAAATGGATGGCTACGAATTTGTGCGGCGAGTTCGGACTCGTCCCGCTTTTCGTTTGCTACCGGTGATTTTTTTGACGGAACGCACGAGCACTGAGGAACGGATTCGCGGCTATCAGATGGGGTGCGACAATTTTCTGGCTAAGCCTTTTGAACTACAGGTGTTGGGGGTGGTGATTCGCTCTTTGCTCGATCGCTACGCTCTCATTGCTCAGGCATCTTCTCGTTCGGAATCAGAATCTACGTCAACAGAGGCACGTCACAGAGCCACCAACCACCCTGAATCCGATTTTTTAACTCAAAAGTCAGAAACTGGCGATGGCTATTCTCCCCGCCAAAATGCTCCGAATTTAACGCAGCGAGAGCAACAAGTGCTAGATTTGCTGACAGAAGGTCTTTCTAATATTCAAATTGGCCTTCGGCTGCACCTCAGTCCCCGCACCATCGAAAAGCACGTCAGCAGCTTGTTCAGGAAAACTGAAAGCAGCAACCGAACAGAACTCGTTCGCTTTGCGATGGAACACCATTTAGTCAGTAATTGGTAATTGGGAATTGGGAATTGGGAATTGGCCAAACAGGCCAAACAGGGCATTGTTAATTGTTAATTGTTAATTGTTCCTGAGTGATAACATACTCCAACAAACCCTCTGAAGCGTCCATCAGCAAATCAATTACCCGATCGAATCCATCCGGGCCGCCGTAGTAAGGATCTGGCACTTCTTTCAGGTCGTATTTCTGGCAAAAATCGCACATCAACCGCACTTTATCTTGATATTTTCCCGCCTTGTCGAGAGCAAGAATATCCTGATAATTTTCCCGATCCATCGCCAGAATCAAATCAAAATTTTCAAAATCTTTCCTTTGAAATTGACGGGCTGCGCCTAACAATTCAATTCCTTGCTTCCTCGCAGCCAATGTCATGCGGCTGTCAGGGGCGCTACCAATGTGATAGCCACCTGTTCCGGCGGAATCGCAGGTGATACGATCGCCCAAACCTGCTTTTTCGATTAAGTGATCCATGATATTTTCTGCTGAGGGCGATCGGCAGATGTTTCCAAGGCATACAAATAGTAATTTAGTCATTAGTTATTAGTTATTGGTTATTAGTTATTGGTTATTAGTTATTGGTTATTGGTTATTGTCATTTTATTAGTCATTAGTCATTAGGAAGAAGGTTTTTTTCATCTTTTTCCCAAAGTTTCCTACTTCATATAAATCAACCAGTCATTAGCTATCAAGTCGTTATACCAATTTCATAAAGTAGCGCTAGATATTACCACCCAACTCCCCCGATGCTTTGGGGGGGCTAGGAGTTCATCAGCACATCTCTAGAAAAATAGTATTACTCAACATAAATCACTAATGACTGATGACTAATGACTGATGACTACTGACTACTGTCAACTGCCAACTGACCAAGGGCTTAGAAACCGGGGAGATTCAGTCCGCCGGTCAGTTCTTCCATTTTCTCCCGCATCGTAGCCGTAGACTTAGTGTAAGCATCCTGCATCGCCACGGTGACGAGTTCAGAAACCACATCAGCACCTTCACCGAGGGCATCCGGTGCAATTTCGACCCGGCGGGGTTCTTGGTTGCCGCTGAGAAAAACTTTGACCAAGCCGCCGCCGGCAGTTCCCTCAATTTCCATTACATCCAACTCTTCTTGAAGCTTTTTAGCTCCTTCTTGAACTTGCTGAGCTTTTTTGAAAGCTTCAGTCAGTTCTTTCATTTTGCCCAGGCCGAAGCCAAATCCTTGTCCTGATTTTGTCATAATTAATTTGTCAGAAAAATGGGTAGAAACCCCGTGCTTATAGCACGGCTTTACATCAATTTAAATCCCCTCGCGGGGTGGAGGGGTATGGTTGCCCCTCCGATGAGGTATGGTTGCCTCGTTCTCCTTGCGGAGTTAAGTTAGCTTGTCGGCCAATGTTTAGTGAGCTTGTTAGACCGAAAGCACTGTTCCAGTGACCTTAGAACTGTTTAACCTTCAGCGACAGAGCGGAAAACTAGCTACGCATTCTCCGGTGTCGTGACTCAAAAAACGTAGTCAGTTAAGACTTAGGCCCGTCAGAATGGCTTGTTAGATTTCTCTTTCAAGCCTCATGCCGTCAGGGCTGAGGTTCCTGACAATTACTTTGTGATGGTGTGTGGGCTGGCAGTTTGCCGCTTTCGTATTACTTCAATGATGCCTTAGAAAGGGAACTCTCCCAGTATTCTAACTTCTGGCTCCAACAACAGCGACCACCGCTGCTCGACTTGCTGTTGAACGTGGCGGATCACTTGAAAAATATCATTTGCCGTTGCTGACCCGCAGTTAAGAATAAAATTAGCATGGCGCTGAGCTACTTGCGCGCCCCCGATCTGATATCCCTTCAGTCCCGCTTGTTCGATGAACCAACCTGCCGTCTTGGGGCCGGGGTTACGGAAGACTGAGCCACAGCTCGGTAAGTGGTAAGGTTGAGTTGTCCGCCGCTGGCTGAAATTTTCATTAGTGACGGCCATTACTTGCGATCGGTCAAATCCCGGCTGCAACTGAAAAGTCGCTTCTGTTACCAGGCGATCGCCCCCTTGCAACACCGAAGTCCGGTAGCGGTACTCCAACTCTTGGGGAGTCAAAATTTCCACCTTACCGGAGGGGGATAGCAGGCGAGCATTGACCAGAATATCAGCAGTACAGCCCCTGTGAGCGCCTGCATTCATCACCACAGCTCCTCCCACGGTGCCCGGTATACCGACAGCCCATTCTAGACCTTTCCAGCCCCGTTTAGCCGCCAACCAAGCGAGGCGCGGAATTGACTCCCCCGCCCCGGCCGTAACTTGACCTGCTTCTGCATTGAAATGCACTTGCTTGAGGTAGCGAGTGGCAACGACCAAACCGGACAAACCCCGATCGCTTACCAACAGATTAGAACCCGCACCCAGCAGAGTCACCGGCACCCCTTCATCGTGTGCCCAGGCAAAACTTGCTTGCAAAGCCTCCACAGTGCGGGGAGCGACGTACCACTCGGCCGGCCCGCCGACTCGGAAGGAAGTCAGGCCAGCCAGCGAAACCTGGGAGTTAATCTTGCAGTCAGTTCCCCGCAAAGAAATAGGAGAATACACTCGCTGATTGTCCTTAACAGAAAAGTGATTCGAGATAGCCACCATCTTGAAAATCCTTAAATATACATTCGCTCGAAGACGTGGTTGAAAATTTATTTATCGGTGCCGCCACTTGGAGCGAGCCGCCCGAGCCAGCAGTGTCGGTACAACCTGCACCGCCGGAGGCTGTCGATTGTACTCTTTCGGGCGAGCTAAACTAATCCGGGCGCGAGGCGGCTTGATAACAGGCCATCACCTCTGGAATAATCTGATTGAGATTACCAGCACCCAAAAATAAAGCCAAATCTCCCGGTTGCAGATTTTCTTTTAAAAACTGAGTGACTAATTCTAGGGAAGGCAAAAACTTCACTTCCCGCCCTGCTTTAGCAATCAAATCAGCAACCTGCCGCCCGCTAATTTTTCCTAAATTTGGTTCCCCAGCACTATAAATATCGCAAGCCACAACCAAATCTGCATCCCCAAAAGATTGAGCAAATTCTGGCAAAAATGTCAGAGTCCGGCTGTAACGGTGAGGTTGAAAAATAGCAACCACTCTTCGAGCTTTCTGATTTTTTTCGCTACCTTCGATACGCAAGCGAGCCGCCGCCAAGGTGACGAGAATTTCGCTCGGGTGGTGGGCGTAGTCGTCCACAAACAAGATGTCATTGTGAAAACCCCGCACCTCAAAACGGCGGCGAGCACCTTCAAAGCCGGAAATCGCTTTGGCGATCGCCAAAAACTCCAACCCCAACAATCGACCCACTGCTACCGCCGCTAGTGCATTGCTGAGATTGTGTGTCCCCAGCAACTTCAACTCCATTTCCCCCAGGAAAGCTCCTCGCTCCAAAATACCAGCCTTGGTGCTTTCGGCACCGTACTCCACCCCCGAAACCGTGTAGTCAGCACCGCTGTTCGGATTCAAGCTGTAGCTGACATTGGGGGCGAGGCAGTCTTTGACGATTTTGTCGTCAATGCAGCCCACCAAGGTTTGACAGTTTTGGGCAAACACCTTAAATATGTCTATCACTTGGTCGAGACTCTCGTAATGGTCTGGATGATCCAGTTCCACATTGGTCACTATGCCAATTTTTGCTACCAGCTTGACGAGAGAACCGTCGGATTCATCAGCCTCGGCAACTAAGTAGGGGCCTTGGCCGGCACGGGCATTGCCTTCCCAAGCATTTACCTCGCCTCCTACCACGATCGTCGGGTCTAGACCCGCAGCCATCAGCATGAAGCCGATTAAGCTGCTAGTAGTAGTTTTGCCGTGAGTCCCTGCTACAGCTATGCTTTGGTAATCTTGAATTAAGGCGGCCAACACATCCGATCGATGAAAAATCGGACAGCCCAAATCTAGAGCAGCTCGATATTCGGCATTTGCAGGGTGAATTGCCGTCGAACATACTACTTGAGGCAATCCCCCATTTGCTGGGGCGTCCGAACCGTTGCTGTTCAATTTGAGAGCTTTGGCTGTCGCGACGGAAGTCCCTACCGCACCAGCGACCGAGGATACTATATTTTCGGGTGTCCCGCGATCGGGACTGCTACCGTTGATGGCCGTTTGAAAAACTTCAAAATTGCTGGCGTCTTGACGCCAAAAAATGTGAGCTCCCATTTCTTGCAAGCGCTCGGTGATGTGACTCGATTTAATATCGGAGCCGTACACGGGCAACTTGCGTTTAGCTAGAATGTAGGCAATGGCTGACATCCCAATTCCACCAATGCCGATGAAATGAAATGGTCTACCGCTGAAATCAACAGAACTCGGCATCTTCGCTCCTCACACACCACGCCACGCCAATAACACGCGATATCATATCAAGAATTGTTTTTTTCAGGATACAGTTCGCTAGACATTTTTGTACACAATTCTCTGCGCTTCCCTAAATTTCGGGATTTGTAGAGAGGTTTGTCTTGTATCCTATTTGACTTAGTACCGAGTAGTTTTCCGGAACAGTCACAAAAGAGAAAATTGCAGGTCAGAGAGAATGGGGTTTGGGGCCAGGATCGGCTGACTAATTTTGGGCGGTTGCACAGTCCTGCATTCTTTCTATTTCTGTCCGCCTGCTGTGCTGGGATACGGCAGCAAAAGCCCCACAATCTTTTTACGAAGATTGAGGGTAAAACCCATCAGGATTTACAAACACTACCACGTATGGCACAACTTCGCTCATTTTTTAGTCTTCGATCTGTTGCTACGTTTGACTGTTGACTGTTGACCGATCGCGCTTTTGAGATTTTCTGCGAGGGAAATTAATTTTTCCGTTCTCTTTACAAGGAACAGGCTTTAAACCCATTTTTTCTATTAAGTATGCTAAGTATAGTTTTGAGAAAGATGAGGTACTATGTGGCATAGGGCATAGGGCATAGGGCATTGGGTATCGGGCATAGGGCATGAGGCTCTCCTCACTTTTTTGATAACCGCTATACCCCTTTGGCAAAACTCAATCTGACATGATGTTGGCCAGACTGAGCTATAGTAGGTTTCTCACTTTGTTTACAGACAAAAGTAATGCCGGTGTCTGGGAGCGGACTTAAGTCGGCACTACGAACTAATCCGCGATCGGACTATATAACTGGTCAAAGCCTACAAAAATAAAATTTCGGTAAAGTCTGTATTAATCCTAATTTTTGGGAAATATGGAAAAAGTAGCGATTTTGGGGGGGACTTTTGACCCGGTTCATTTCGGGCATTTGTTGATGGCCGAGACGGCGGTGAGTCAATTTGGGATCGATCGAGTCATTTGGGCGATCGATCGCACCCCTCGTCACAAGTCGCACAGTGTTTTGGCAAGTTTTGACCAACGGCGGGAAATGGTGGCTCTGGCAACGGCCGGGCGGTCGGATTTGGGACTTTTGCCAGTGGATACCAATCCCTCTGGAACTTCTGCTATTGACACTTTGTTATATTTGCAAAAAATCTATCCGGGCGATCGGCGGTACTGGATTATTGGTAGCGACGCGCTCCAAACTCTCCCCAAATGGCACCGGTGCAGCGAAATTGGCGGGTTGTGCGACTGGTTGGTGGCCCCGCGTCCGAGTCAGAAAAATCGGGATCGAGAAAAAAACGGGGAAATTTGCTCCTTTGAGTGGGGGGATAGTTTGTGGGATGCAGCCATTGATGGGGATGACAAAATGCAGGATCAGACAAAAGCTGTTTGCTGTAAAGTTGCTCAACAGATGGCTCTGGTGAATGTGGAAATTCGCTGGGAGGTGCTCTCCATGGGTGCGATCGAGATTTCGTCGAGCCACATCCGCCGCTTGGGTGCCGAAAATCGCGATCTCAGTTACTTAGTCCCGGAAGCTGTACGGACTTATATTGCGACTCAGAACCTTTACCAGCAAGCAGCAGCCGAAATCTGAATGCCTTTGGCCTGGGGATTTCTGGCGAGTTCAAAAAAGTTTAGGCTTTTTTGATACAGACGAAAAGTTAGAAAGGATCAGCCTTTGCGATATGATCTTGTCTCATAAGTCAATTCTTAAATTTTTCCAAAATTTAAGCCTGAGCTAAGGGCTGCAATCGTTAGGAGGTAATAAGGTGATTAGAGTCGCGATCAATGGTTTTGGACGTATTGGGCGCAGTTTTGCGCGCTGTTGGCTGGGCCGAGAAAATAGCCAGCTCGAACTCGTAGCAATTAATGACACTTCCGATCCCAAAACTAATGCCCACTTGCTGAGATACGATTCCATGATGGGAACGTTGAAGGGTGTGGACATCAGCACGGATGAAAATTCGATTATTCTCAATGGCAAGACAGTTAAGTGCGTGAGCGATCGCAATCCGCTCAACCTGCCTTGGAAAGATTGGGGTATTGATCTGATTATTGAAGCAACCGGCGTCTTCGTTGACCAAGCTGGTGCATCGAAGCATATCACGGCCGGCGCGAAAAAAGTGCTGATTACTGCTCCGGGTAAAGGGCCAGAAGTAGGGACTTATGTGATGGGAGTCAACCACCACAACTACAAGCACAGTGACTACACAGTCATCAGCAATGCTAGCTGTACCACTAACTGTCTAGCTCCGGTACTGAAAGTGCTTAACGACAATTTTGGCATCATCAAAGGCATGATGACCACTACCCACAGCTATACTGGCGACCAGCGCTTGTTGGATGCCAGCCACCGCGACTTGCGGCGGGCGCGGGCGGCGGCGATGAATATTGTGCCGACTTCTACCGGAGCTGCCCAAGCTGTGGCTTTGGTGATTCCAGAGTTGAAGGGTAAGTTAAATGGCATCGCCATGCGCGTGCCGACTCCCAACGTGTCGGTAGTTGATTTTGTGGCTCAGGTAGAGAAAAAGACTTTTACCGAGCAGGTAAATCAAGTGTTCAAAGAAGCAGCCGAAGGCTCGATGAAGGGGATTTTGGAGTACAACGATTTGCCTCTGGTTTCTTGCGACTATCGCGGAAATGATGCTTCTTCAATCTTGGATGCCAGTTTGACACTGGTGATGGACGGCGACATGGTGAAGGTGTTGTCTTGGTACGACAATGAGTGGGGCTACAGTCAGCGGGTGGTTGACTTGGCTGAATTGGTCGCCGAACGCTGGGAAGGCTAATACCCGAAGGTAGAAGGCATTAGTCAGAAGGTAAGTCGCTTGGGTTCGGCGAGATTTCGCGTCATCGCACGGGTGGCAGAAACCGGGTTTTTTAGCCAAATATTCGGTTCAAACCGTTAAGATTGGTAAAAACCCGGTTTCTCGATCGACATCGCACCGGTGGCAGAAACCGGGTTTTTTAGCCAAATATTCGGCTCAAACCGACAGAAGAGCACCATTCTCAACAAGCTCTTAAAAACCGGGTTTCTGAACGAGAGATATAGGTGGTGATGCTAAATTTGCGGTCAGAAACCCGGTTTTTGCCACAGGTGCTCTTCTATCAGTTCAAACCGTTAAAATTGGTAAAAACCCGGTTTCTCGACTATCGACCGGTGGCAGAAACCGGGTTTTTTTAGCCAAATATTCGGTTCAAACCGACAGAATAGCACCATTCTCAACAAGCTCTTAAAAACCGGGTTTCTGAACGAGAGATATAGGTGGTGATGCTAAATTTGCGGTCAGAAACCCGGTTTTTGCCACAGGTGCTCTTCTATCAGTTCAAACCGTTAAGATTGGTAAAAACCCGGTTTCTCGATCGACATCGCACCGGTGGCAGAAACCGGGTTTTTTAGCCAAATATTCGGTTCAAACCGACAGAAGAGCACCATTCTCAACAAGCTCTTAAAAACCGGGTTTCTGAACGAGAGATATAGGTGGTGATGCTAAATTTGCGGTCAGAAACCCGGTTTTTGCCACAGGTGCTCTTCTATCA
>NZ_CAWPRX010000185.1:0-49015 GCF_963890365.1 Tychonema sp. LEGE 07196
GCTTGCTTAAACGCTTTTTGCGCTGCATTGCTATTGCTTGGTTGAAACAATAACGACAGGCTGCTAGCCATTTACGCCAGACTTTATTTAATTCCTGACTCGGGTAAATCCTGATCTTGTGAGATTTGAGTTTTATACTTTCTGAGTCCGTACAATCTGCTACTGAAGCAGTGGAGGATTGCCAGGATATCTTCAACCATTTCTTGCTCTGGACTAAGGTTTGTTTCGTTGAGTACCACGAGTTCACACCGGTGTTGCTCGCACAGCCATTTGAACAAGTCAAACCCAAATCTTGCCAATCGGTCTTTGTGGGCAACGACAACCATTCGGACATCTCCCTTGAAGATGCGTTCCAATAGGGCAAGAAGCTTTTTCCGTTTGAAATTAAGTCCTCCTCCAACTTCACTACAGATTTCGGCTTCTGGGTAGAGACTGCTAAGGTGAGCGATTTGTCGGTTGAGATCGGGTTGTTGTGCGCGACTGCTGACTCTAGCATAGACAACGGCAATTCGGTTGTCGGTTCTAGTGGCTCCGGCGGCAAATCTGTCAACGTTATATCTTCTTTGCCCTGACGGTGTTCTGATTGCTTGGATTTTGCCTGCTTCTTCCCAACGTCGGAGAGTTCTTTCGTTGACTCCAAGGATGGACGACGCTTCTTTGGGTGGGACGTACCTGACAATAGCTTTTTCCTCAACTCTTGTTTGATTATCTCATATTGTCCGGCGATGTCCGGGGATTTTTTTATTTAGTTAGTTCTCCGTGCCGATCGACTGCTGAGCCGGCTGACCACAAATCTCTCAACAGTGTTAAGCTTGTTTTCGTCAAGTGCTGGTCTTCGTTAACTCGATCGGCACAAGCAGCTTGCCACGCTGCTTAAATTTTGTTAATAAAATTTGCTCTGCGGTATATATCTAAAAAATTATGGTATATTCTTTAGTTTCTAGCTCGCAATCAGAACTTGAAGGTATTAATTTCCATATTCGACCGATAGACCGCCTAACTTGAGAGGTAAAATTGCCGATTTGAGATAGTTGTTTCTCAAATTTTGAATTTCTCATCGAATGACTCGGCTGCCAACTATTTCTAACTGCCCAGCGCAGCTCAAGCGCGTAAATTAAAATAATGGCCTCATGGAAGACCGCTTTAACACCCGAGATCCGCAGTCTAATATAAATCAATTGATTGTTTCAACTCCTTTTTTTGTAGGTTTACCCGATCCTGTAATTGAAAGAGCAACTGTCCACATCGTTACCCGGAGTCATCCGTCAAATCAAGTGATTTTGCTGGAAAATGACTGGGGAACATCTGTGTATTTTATATTGGATGGTTGGGTAAAAATTCGTACCTACAACCTAGACGGAAAAGAAGTAACACTGAATATTTTAGGGAAAGGAGAATTGTTTGGAGAAATGGCAGCGATCGAAGAAACACCGCGATCGACAGATGTCATCACCCTAGCCCCGACACTGATCGGGAATATGCCAGCTCAAGATTTTGTGCAGCTCATTCATACCGAACCCCTAGCAGGCATTCGGCTAGCTCAACTGATGGCTCGCCGCCTGCGACAAGTCAACCGCCGCCTGCGTTTGCGAGAATCGGACAGTACCTCGCGCGTAGCAGATATTCTGTTATTTTTGGCAGAGGGGCAAGGCAAAAAAATCCTGGAAACAGGAGGCACAGAAATTCCCAACCTGCCACACAGAGAATTGAGCAGCCTCAGCGGGCTGGCTCGGGAAACAGTAACGCGAGTGCTCAGCAAGCTGGAAAAAAAAGGAACAATTCAGCGCGAACGTGACGTTTTGTGCATTCCCGACCTACACGCCTTGGAGCGTCTGTTAGTCTAGAAGTATCAGAGACTGCTAATTAGAATTGCTAATTAGAATCTAATTAAAAAGCACTCTCTGTTAATTAACTGATATTGATGATTTCCCGCTGGAGGTAAAGCTGTGAGTTTTAAGAAAATTTTCGCCGCCGTTGATGATTCTGAACTGGGCCAGCGCGTCTTCAGTCAAGCTCTAGAATTAGCTGTGGGCGATCGAGCTCAGATGATGCTATTTCACTGCGTTACTGTCAACACGCTGGGCGAGACGGCAGTACCAATTCCAGTAGATTTGGGCATGAATGTCGAGTTAATGGATCGAGCTTATCAAGCTCAACGTTTGCGGCAGGAAAGAGAGATCGAAAAGACTTCGGGCTTGCTAAAAAATTACTGCGACGCTGCCACTCAACAAGGATTGCAAGTAGAATTTGACTGCAAAATGGATGGAGATGCAGGGCATTCTGTCTGTGAAGCTGCCGAAAATTGGGGCGCAGATTTAATAGTAGTGGGGAGGCGCGGCCGCACGGGCTTCACAGAAGCTTTCCTCGGCAGTGTCAGCAATTATGTGGTTCACCACGCATCTTGTTCGGTGTTTGTAATTCAGGACGCTCAACCCGAAAAATGATACTGCCCCAAAGTTGGGCGGATAAAATTAATCTAAAATAAGACTGGCGCAGGCATCTAAACCCGGTTTCTCCTAAAATCAAAAATCCCAAATAGAGTTGAATTGCAAAAATCGGAAAATACCCTGAAATTATCTGCTATAGGGTGTGTTGAATCTGCCCGATATCTGCGGTTTCTGGATCGAAGGCTTGTGCAACTCAAGTCTAATCAAATAACCGGGAATCAAAAACCGGGAATCAAAAACCGGGAATCAGCCAGCGCCAAGTCCCTGAAAATCTAAAATCTAAAATCTAAAATCTAAAATCGGATGAGTGATTTTTTGTCAGCAGATGCCGCGTCTAATTCGAGCAGTTCACCCAGTACAAATAACGATCCCCAAACGGCAGATATTTCAAATTTGGCGGGCGATCGCCCAAATCCAGATACGGGGGCGCGCGCTGGCCCGGAAGCGCCTTTGAGGCTCGTAGAAACCGCATTTTTGGCAAGTACGGCTAGCTTGATTTGGCTGGTAAATTATTACTTTCCGCTGGGGCCTTTGCTGCGGGTTTTTTTCCCGCTCCCCATCGCCTTGGTTTACCTGCGCTGGGGAAACCGAGCCGCTTGGATGTCAGCTTTGGTATCGGGTTTGCTGCTTTCGGTACTCATGGGCCCGACGCGGAGCATTTTATACGTGATTCCTTTTGGAATTATGGGAGTGGCGCTGGGAGGACTTTGGAGGCGCAAAGCGAGTTGGTCTTTATCTATTATTGTGGGCGCGCTAATTGGTACTGTCGGCTTCTTTTTTCGGTTTTGGCTGCTGTCAGCTTTGGTGGGCCAAGATCTCTGGGTTTACATCACTGTGCAGGTAACAGAGATGGTGGAATGGGCGTTTGTGAAGCTGGGCTGGCTGATGGTGCCGAGTTTGGACGCAATTGGGGCGATCGCCGCCGGGATGATTTTGGTTAACAATATTGTTTATTTATTTGTCGTACATTTAGTAGCTTTGCTGTTGCTCGATCGTTTGGGAAATCCGATTCCGCGGCCGCCGCGTTGGGTGCAGGTTTTAATTGATTATGAAGAGTAATACGAGGGAAGAAGGAAGAAGGAAGAAGGAAGAAGGAAGAAGGAAGAAGGAAGAAGGAAGAAGGAAGAAGGAAGAGGGAAGAAGTCATTAGTCATTAGTCATTAGTCATTAGTCATTAGGGGCGGTGGATGGTGCGTGCGGGCCCTCTTAGTTGTCATTAGTCATTAGTCATCAGTCATTAGTGCTATCGCCTCCGAGCTTTTCGTACAACGTCATCAGGAAGAAAGAAGAATGAAGAAAGATTTTGTAACGGATTTCACGGATGTCAGCAAGTTCGGCAACGGATTATGTAGCGGATTTAAAGGATGTAACGGATTGATGTTGAGGGAAGAGGGAAGTTATGCAAACGAATAATGTAGGAATTTAACGGATTTAAGGGAGGTATTTTGAGGTAAGAAGTCAGAATTTAAAAGAAAATCGGGACGTAAGAAGAAAAATTAATTCCCGCTCACCAATAACAAATAACAAATAACAAATAACAAATAACAAATAACAAATAACAAATAACTCATAACTCATAACTCATAACTCATAACTAATAAATGATTGGTATTTATACAGAAATTGGACGGGGCCAGCGGTGGCTCGATCGCCATCGGGGACAGCAACCGATATTTGCCTGCGTGTTAGGATTCACCGCGACAGGCTTAATTCCGGGGATTTCCGCAGCCGGAGCAACACCGCGCGATCGACAGTTTACTTGTTTGGCGGATGCAGAATTTTTGTATAACGGCCCCCAACCCTCGCCCCAGTATGCTTTGCCGCCCCTAGAAGCCGGTGCTTCTCCGGTACTGATCTCTCGCGCTGTAGTCGAAGCTTTGGAAATTCCCCTTTACCTGTTTAATGCTGGTTTACCCCTGCCGCCTCCCGTACCTGCAATTGATTTGGGCGGTACTGCAGCAAAATGTCTGATTTCTGGCAATGCTTTAGAACTCGAAACAGTCAAACATTTGCTGGAACAAGGGTTAATTTGGGGAGCTAAATTAGCCGCCCAAACTAATGGCAGTTATTTAATTTTAGGGGAGTGCGTAGTTGGGGGAACTACTACTGCTTTGGCCGTGTTAATGGGTTTGGAAATTGCGGCGGCGGGAAAGGTTAACAGTTCTCACCCTCGCTGCAATCACGCTCAAAAATTGGCTGCGGTGACAGCGGGACTCAATAATGCTGAGTGGAAAATTGGCGGAGAAAATAGCACTCCCCTGGATTTGGTAGCGGCGGTGGGCGATCCGATGCAGATAGCGGTGGCGGGAATGGCGATCGCCGCGAGTCGGACTTGTGGGGTGCTCTTGGCTGGCGGCACACAAATGCTGGCAGTCTACGCTTTGATTGAAGCCTTAGCGCGGGAATATGCTCTGTTGTGGTGTCCCGAACAAGTCACGGTGGGGACTACGCGCTGGGTGGTCGAAGACCCGACAGGGGACACGGTAGGACTTGCTAAGGATATCGGCGGTGTGCCTCTGTTGGCGGCGCAGCTCAGTTTTGCGGGTTCTCGCTACGGGCAACTGCAGGCTTACGATCGCGGGTATGTTAAAGAGGGTGTGGGTGCTGGAGCGTGCGCGATCGCCAGCGGGCTGAGTGCAAATTGGACTCCGGCTCAACTTCTCCAAGCTGTTGAAGCTTTAGCCTCGCGATGCGAAATTAAACATGAGACGAATCTTCTCAAAGCTAGGGGAGTATCTGATACATAAACCGCAGATGAAAGGCAGATAAACACAAATCGACGCAGATAATTTTAGATAATTTGTGATTTTTGCAAGAGGTATATTTTAGGGTTAGCTTCGGGGGGCGATCGCACTCAAGCACTCAAGCAAAAAAATACTTTTTACCAAGCCGGAGATGCTCGAAGCAGCCTGCAAATATCCAACTTTTAGGAATTAAACATTAAAAATTCAGATCCGCCTCTCAAACTGTGAAGCTACTTGTGCCGCTCAACCCGCTTCGTTTTAGCTGGATAATATCATTTTCTGTAGCATTTTTGCTCTCAGATTTACAGAATTTCCTACACCATATTTCGCTTAGATGCAGTGTTTATCATGCTAATTGCGGGAGAGAAAAAACTCCATGCAATCTCTCTATAATATGTTGACGAGCCGAAATTTACGCTACTTGTATTTTTTCTGCAATTAATGCCCGATCGCCAGCAGCAATATTTAATTAGACCCGCCGCCTACGTGGTGCGAGTATATTCTTTTGGAGAGCAACTGTTCTTCTAAGGCCGCAATTCGATTGTATGCTGCTGTTAGCTGAGCAGTGAGGCGCTGGATTTGAATTTCTGTACTGTGCTCTTTTTCAAAGCTTTGAGAATTCTTGTCGAAGTAGCTGTCATCTAACAGTACGTCCTTGTGTTCGAGGAACAAGTCGAGACGGCTGTAGGTTTGATCTGACGAGGTTTGGTCATTTCCTACCGTTCCAGGGCGATCGTCGATCTGCCGCTGGGCCTGCTTCGTTTCCGTGGCCGACTCTAATAACTTTTCATTGAGATTTTCTATGAGTTTGTACAGGGCCTCGACTTGTTGACTCAATACTGTAACTTGCTGGCGTAGCGCTTCCATACCATCATCCTTTGGCTCGTGACTTATATCTTTACATTCTAGGGAAATCTTTACATAACTGGCATTTATCACTAAATTATTTAATTTTTGAGGTAATTGTTGTGTTTCAAATCCTGACGGTAGATTTAGGGACTCAGTTTCAGGATTTTAGATTTTAGATTTTAGCTTGTCTTGGAGGCTGAAACGAGGTTTGTTAACCCCGACACTTCGTTCTAACCTTTAATCAGAATGATACAATCAGGTTTCTGCGAGTGGGATGGCGGAGTCTTCCGTTAAATTAATTGTGCGCCACCAGCGCTTTCGGTAAAACAAACTCCGATCGCAGCAAAACCTAGTACAATGGCTCTGTGTTTCAGAAAAAAATAAAACACGCTCCCGGACGCATGAAGACCTTCAAAGCTGAGTTTTTTTACCCTGACTGCGGGTAGCGCGAGAATAATTTTCTCTAAAAACAAAGGTGACGGACGCCCGCGCCTCCTGGACTAAAACAACTCAGCGCCAAATACCGGACTCAATAAACTATTATTTTTCTGGCGGCTGAATACAACACGATCGCTTAATATTTAGATAAAACGGGTTCACAGGTGAAACGAAGGTCTTTGCTATTGGGTGCAGCCACCCTAACTTTAAGTCAATTGGCGGCAGGATGCGACTCGAAGCCCATTCTCAAAATTCGATCGCTCAAAAACGGTATTCCGGCCCAACTCGCAAGCAAATTTAGCCGCGACTTACAACCGTCTCCGGTTTTGCAGGTAACGCAGGAAGCACAATTAAAAGAATTATTCGCGCTGTTGCAGCAGTGGAAACGAATTCCGAAAGCCAAAAATCAAGCTGACTTGGTGATGTTGGGAGATTATTGGCTGACTTTGGCAATACGGCAAAAATTGATTAAGCCGATCGATCCTGCTAAAATTGATAATTGGTCAAAATTGCCCGAAAGATGGCAAAAACTCGTCCGGCGCAACGATGACGGTCAATTGGACGCTAAAGGTAAAATTTGGGCGGCACCTTACCGCTGGGGAAGTACGGTAATTGCCTATCGAACCGACAAATTTAAGGCTTTGGGGTGGACTCCGACAGATTGGAGTGACTTGTGGAAGCCCGAATTGCGCGATCGAATTTCTCTACCCGACAGCGCCAGAGAAGTTATCGGTTTAACCTTAAAAAAACTGGGAAAATCTTACAATACGCAGCAATTAGATCGAGTTCCAAACCTCAAAAAAGAACTCACAAATCTGAACGCACAAGTTAAATTTTACAGTTCCGACGCTTACCTGCAGCCGCTAGTTTTAGGCGATACTTGGTTGGCTGTCGGTTCCTCTGGCGACTTGTTGCCGCTGCTACAAACTCAAAAGGATCTTGCTTTAGTAATTCCGGTTTCTGGAACTGCACTTTGGACGGATTTGTGGGTAGAACCCGCATCGAAAAAAGCAGTTTCGTTAGCGGAAAAATGGATTGATTTTTGTTTGCAGCCTCAAATTGCGCCTCAATTATCTTTGCTGGCCAAAGCTAGTTCGCCCATAATTATTGGCATGAAACCCGAGGATTTGCCTGCGGATATTCGCGCTAATCCCGTGCTGTTGCCGCCTGCTAAAATTCTGGCTGCTAGCGACTTTATGCTGCCTTTCGGGGAGGCGGGGATTCAGCAATACCGATCGCTCTGGCAAGAAATTCGGCAAGTAGTTAAAAGTTAAAATGTAGAGTGCGTCAGTCACCAGCCCAAAAGCGCCGAGAAAATCATCAAAACTGACGCACCTTAAACCGTAGGGTTCGTCAGTCACCAGTTGTACCTGTAAGCTGCGTTAGTTGTTAAATTCTCTACTACTAAGGGTGAATTTTCAGGTAAACAAAAAATCTGACCTTTTTTGTGAGGCGTGTATCCTTGTGCTAAGCCATAGAGAATTATTTCACGCACCATCACAGGCGTAATAGCTTGATAATCATAAGAACAACCTGTCATCAATCTCTGAGCAGGATTCTCATATAACTCTATGCACAAATCAATTCCGCAATCGTGACCTGAAGCAAGCCAACGATATTTTTCGCCGTTTATGGTGATACTACGTGAAGCTTTTTTAGGAAGAGCCATTTTTTTCTGTTATTTTGGTAGTGATTTTTATAACACTTGCTTGTTTATTTTCACATTGAATCTTTTCAAAACTGCATTTTTGTAAGCGACATTTTTTAAGCTCAAAGGCACGGTGCGTCAGCTTTTGATTTATCGATTATCCCGAAAACAAATCGCTACTGCCGCACCCTACTAAAAGCCTTTCTTTTTGCCTCTAAGTCCTGGATTTGAGAGAGAATCTAAATCAATTTTACAGTTAAGCCGATCGCCCTTGCACGAATAAACCGCCAAAGCCTTCCCTTGAGGGTTGCAAACTCGCAGATTGTAACCGTATTCGCTCGAAACCGTGCCGAAGCGGTTGACAAACTGATAGCGTTCGATATAATCTAGCAAACTCCACAGTTGGCGGTTGACGATGATGATTACTGCAGTGTTGTTGCGATCGACAAACCAGCGATCGAGCAATTTGCCGCCAAACAGTTTTTCAGCTAACCACAGACTCGGCACGCTTGGTTCGGCTTGCGAAAGCGGCGGCGGCGGGAAATTCGCAGCGCTACCAGTCGGGCAAAACCGCTGCTGGGAATACGCCGCAGATTGTCCCCACAGCAAGGCCGTGATGCAGGTAGAACTGGCAATTGAGAACAAAAATAAACTTTTTGTCAAAATGCTAGGTCTGCGGGGGAAATCTTGATTTATGTGGGGCAGTTTGTGGTAATTCATCATATTTTATTGCGACAAAAAAGTTAAAATTCCGATCGCCTAAACAGCGAAGCAGGCAGGCAAGCAGTAAAAGTAGAACCGCAATCCAACTCGCTGCTAACTTCAATATCGCCGCCCATCATCTGACAAAAACGCTGGCTGATAGTCAGTCCCAAACCAGTACCGCCGTACTTGCGAGTAGTCGAATTGTCCGCTTGGGTGAAAGGTTGGAATAGTCGATCTTGCTGCTGTTTTGTCATGCCGATGCCCGTATCCGTCACTCGGAAAACTAAAAAGTCTGAATCCAAAATTAACATTTGAGCAACCCTCGGTTGATATTTATTTTTTAATTCTGCGCTGGTAATTCTTTCGACATTAAGCACGATCGTCCCATCAGTCGAAAATTTAGCCGCGTTGCTCAACAAATTCAGCATTACCTGTCGCACTTTCATCAAATCGCCGTGCATAGCGCCAACATTCTCAGCAATCAACACTTGCAAAGTATTGCCGTTTTTATCCATTAGCGGTTTGATAGTTGTCGCCACCTCCTCAATTAACCCGCCAACATCAAAGCTTTCGAGGTAAATATCCATCTTGTCAGCTTCAATTTTGGAAATGTCGAGAATGTCGTCAATCAGCCGCAGCAAATGTTTGCCAGCAGTGCGAATTTTGTCTAAATCCGAGACAACTTCTAAATTGCCCAACTCTTCGGCATCTTCCACCAACATATCGCTATAACCAATAATCGCGTTCAAGGGAGTCCGCAACTCGTGGCTCATGTTTGCCAGAAAAGCACTCTTGGCGCGGTTGGCGACTTCTGCAGCTTCTTTGGCCAACTGCCACGCTTCCTCGGCATTTTTGCGATCCGTGATATCCCGCAACGTCGCCACCACCGATTCCACACTGCCGTCTGTCCCCCCAACCGGGCTGAGAATGTATTCGTAGTCGCGGGTTCCCCAGGTGGCGGTGGGGACTATTACTTCGCCTTTGACCGACTCGGCTGTGGCAAATACGGTGTCGCATTCTTGGTGAACTCGCTGCATAATTTTTGGCGACCAGCCTAATTCCTGCCAGGTTTTGCCAATCATTTCTCTGGCGTTCATGCCGGCAGCTTTAGCGGCCATGCGACTGACATAGGTGTATTTTCCCGATCGATCGACCAAAAAAATTAAATCGAGGGAAGCGCGGAGAATGCCGTCAACTGTTCTGGCGTGTCGGGCTACTTGGGCGGTCATTTGTCTGACGGCGATCGCCCCGCGAACCTTAGCCGCCAGTTCAAACTCCAATAGTTGGTTGGCTTGTTTGAGGAATAGCGTGCGCTGTTCGACTTCTATTTCTAGTTCTGCTTTAGCTTTTTCTAGGGTGAGTTCAGCTTTTTTGCGATCGCTGACATCTGTAGAAATTGTACCGACTGCATAAACTTTGCCTTTGGAGTTGCAGAGGGGAAATTTGAGAGAAATATAAGTGTGCGGCCCGTCGTCTTGAGGGATGACTTCTTCAATGCTCAAAGGCGTACAGGTCTCGATAACTTTTAGGTCATTTTCTCGCAAGGCTGCCCAAGAGTCTTCGGGAAAAATATCTCTGTCAGTTTTGCCTGTTATTTGTTCTTTTGTCCTGTGGAACAAACTGTCAAAATGGCTGTTTGTGAGCAGGTATTTTCCGTCAACATCTTTGATGTAAATCATTGCTGTTGAGTTGTCTAAAATGGCTTGCAGCAGTGCTTCGCTCTTTCGCAGGGCTTTTTTAGTGTTTTGGCGTTCGACTATTTCTTGCTGCAATTCCCAGTTGAGGCGATTTAAATCTTGCCAAGCTTCTTGGACTTGATTTAAGGCGATCGCGCTTTTTTCTAGTTCTGTACTTACCAGCAACGGCTGCTGAGAAATCCAGTTTTCATGCAATTCTCCGGGTGGGAAAGTTAGCGGAATTTCGGGATTGGCGATTTGTCCTCCATCGCCCGAAAAAAAATTATCTTGAAAATCAACCACTAATTGACCGTCTAAACTCGGTTTTTTGGAAAATAAACCAAATTCAGCCAAATTTATCCGATCGGATAAATTATCAGAAGCGCGATCGAACTTCCCCGATTGCAGCAGCGGTTGTGCCCTAGAATTAGATGCCCAATTCCCATCGGTTGTTAGTAAAACAGAGTTAGCTGGTTTGGCAATCCGGCGGGCGACTGCAACTGCCAAAACTACGGGGGCGACTGTCGCAGACAAAGCCAGCAGCAGCCAATTGTTCTCCCACCAAATTTCAGAAGTTTTGGGAATGCCCCGCACTAAAATTGCTGTCGGTTTTCCGGCTAAATTGTCCAGGGATCGGGCTGCTACTGTATAAGTTTGACTGCCTGTTTTTAGCTGGGCGGCGACTGGTTTGCCCTCGGCGGCGAGTGCAGATATTAGCACAGATTTGTCTGCCAGCAAATCTGGCAACTCTTGATTTTTTGTAAGTGTTTGCGCGCTTGCCAAAACAAATTTACCGTCAGCCAGCGCTGTGTAGATAGCGCGATATCCGCCACTGCGTAAATTGACTGTTTCGCCGATAGCAACTGCCGGCATTTGATTCTGAATTTTTCCCAACACTAAGGCAGCAATCACTGTCTGATTTTTGGGATCTTTTACGGGAATTGCTGTGTAGCGGACTACCGCAGGGCGATCGCCCGCTGGTGGCAAATATCCCAATTGTTTCTGAATTTCCGATCGAGCAATAATTTCGGTGGCGGTAATTGGCTGTTTTGCAGCAAATACTTGATCGACTATTTTTTCTAGGTTAAAACTTGCTAGCTTCAGGTTGGAGTTGACACTAACCACAATTTGCCGATTTTTTTCAACTAAAACCGCGCCGTCTATCCCCCCTATTTTAACTTGATTTTCCAGAATCTTCTTAACAGATTCTTGTAAATTTGAAATGTTTTTATCGCTGTTATAAATTGAGGCTGTTTGGGCGATAATTTTGCTGTCAGAGGAGTTTTGCAAATGGTGGACGGCGCGATCGAGTTTGAGATTGTCGTTAATTTCACTAAGGCTCAATTCTGATTTAGCTTGATTTTGCAGTTGATTGCTGCTAAGTGCTGATGTTAGCAAAAAAGCTGCTCCCGTTAATCCGACTGGCAAGATTATTTGTAAAGCCAGCAGTCCGATTAACTGTTTTCTGCTGAAGTAAAAGTTGTAGTTGTGCGGCTTGGAAGTTACTTTGAGTTGTTCAGAAGTCGCAACTTGAGTTAGCTGCGGACAATTTAGCTGACTGTCATTTAACTGAGTTTGATTCATAGTAGTAGATGCTGAATCGGTTCTAGATGACACGCGATACATTAATCTGAAATTATCAATTTGAGACTTGAGATTTGAAGTCCAATTCGGTTAGTTAATCAATCATTATAAAATTCTTCGGTTTCGCCCTGCCTAACCCAGTAATAAAATGATCGGTATTTCAGAAAATGGTTGTTTTTTTCGTTCGATCTGATTGTGTTATTTAGTTGTTTTTACATATTATTTTGGCTCTTATTTAAAGTGTGTTGGAAGCATCCAAACAGGCGCTTTCACAAAAGTGTTTGCGCTTAGATGTAGGCTGGGCTGTGCAGGATGCTCGCACTCAAACAAAAATGCTTTTTGCAAAATTGGGATACTAGCGAAGGCAGTCCCCAAACTAGGTACTTTTGCGATCGACTGTATTGTAAATTTACTTAAAAAAAGTCTAACTTAATTCTGGCATCACTCGACATCGGCTCGATCGAGCTTTTCCCTGTTTTGGCTGCTTCGCCTCAATCCCACAACCGCCTCCCTGCTTTACCGCCTAGTCGTTGATGAGTATCTTTTAGCAGAGTTGGGATGTCCAACTCTTCGGGACATCTGGGCAAACATTCGCCGCAATCGGTGCAGCGGTTGCCTTTGTTGCCGGGAAACCAGTGACCGGCATTTTCAAACATCGCGTAGCGGTATTTACCGAAGTCCGTCATGTCGCAGCCAACGGCGAGATTGCGAAGGCGCAACACTTCGGGAATGTTGATGTTTTCCGGGCAAGGCAAACAGGCATAGCACTGGCTGCATTTGTCGGTTGCCAAACGATCGACCATAGCTGATTCTAACTTCGCAAATGCAGCGATTTCGCTGTCGGTGAGGGGAAAGTCGCGATCGCAATATTTCAGAGGTTGTTCCAATTCTCTCGGATTTGCAGCCCCCACGCTCACAGTCCCAATCCTAGTATCGCTCAGCAAAAACCGATAGTTCAACTCTAAAGGCGAGAAAGGCGAACACAATTTTGTGAGAGTTTCCGGGGGCGTGTAGAGTTGCCCTCCTTTGTCTGCCGGGGAAATGATGAAAACGCCCATATCTTTGTCTTTGGCGAGTTGAATTGCGGGGGCGTGGCGCTGAAAAAAATAGTAATAATGCAGATTGACAAATTCAAACAAATCTGTATTAATTGCCGCCAAAATCAGCTCCAGAGGCCCGTGAGTCGAAAAACCGACGTGCCGAATTCTGCCATCAGCGAGGGCTTTTTGTACGGCGCTCATGCAGCCTGTGGGCGATCGCACGATCGCCAAATGTTCCCAAACATTCAAACCGTGAATTGCCAGACAGTCGATATAGTCTAGATTCAAGCGTTTGAGAGACGAATCGATGCAGCGTTCCATTGCAGCAGCATCGTCCGTTGGGGGGATTTTTGTAGTGATGTGGAAGCGCGATCGATCGATCGACAAACCAGCCGAGATGGCCACACCGAGATATTCCTCGCTGCAACCGTAACCCGCCGCCGTTTCCAGGTGATTGATTCCCATAGACAGCGCCTGTTGTACAGTCTGACGGGCAGTTTCCTCAGAAGCCAAATAGCGCATGGTTCCCAAGGAAAATACAGACAGGTGCAACTGCGTTTTGCCAAACCGTCGATAGCGCATAAATTTTAGGAAGTTTCGCCGGAGCTAAAGCCGCTTCTCTTGATCAAATCCTCCGGGCGGAGGTTTGAGATAAATTCCCGGAAGGCGCGGCGTTCGGCCTCATCAGCATCTCGATCGACCGGTATCGAAGCATCGGCGACAACTTCTTCCATCACCCAGATGGGGCTATTCGTTCGCAGGGCGAGGGCGATCGCGTCACTGGGTCGGGCATCGATCTCTTTTTTAACTTCTCCCTGACGGACAATCAGCACGGCATAGAACGTGTTATCTTGCAGCGAGTGAATCACTATCCGCTCCAAAGTAACACTCCAGGCCTCTAAAAAAGTGACCATCAGATCGTGAGTTAAGGGTCGAGGAGGCTTGTTGCCTTCGAGAGCGCTAATAATAGCCTTAGCCTGCTCCTGACCGATATAAATAGGCAAAGCGCGTCGCTCAGTAGCGTCTCTCAATAGGACAATAGGGCTGCGCGTGGCTGCATCTAAGGCAATTCCAGCGACTTTCATTTCAATCATTCGATCGGCCTCATAGAATTAAGACACTGCAAGGCGGTAAAGAACTCGGACACAAAAATGACCTGCTAAATCCAGTATGACTCGATCTTCGCCTGAATCTGCAACCGATCGGCATGAGTCGATTTTAGATTTTAGATTGACTTGGGGGGGAGAGGGGGCGGCCAAAGCTCCTGCGTCTGGTTTGTGGTTTGACTTAAATAAGCGATCGACCAAGGAAAAATAACTATGTTTACAGGACTAATTCAATCTCTCGGAAAACTGAAGTCGCTAGGTAACGACTACTTCCAAATTTCCTGCACCTCAAGCAACTCCTACCAGATTTTACAAGATTTAGCCATTGGAGACAGCGTAGCCGTCGATGGAGTTTGTTTGACAGTAGTAGAAGTTCTGCCGCAAGGTTTTGTCGCCGTCGCTTCCCCAGAAACCCTGCGGCGCACAACTCTGGGATCGTTCCCCGATGCTTTGGTCAACTTAGAAACCTCCCTGCGCGCCGGTAGCAAATTAGGCGGACATTTTGTGACGGGGCACGTAGATGCGATCGGCAGTTTAGCCACATCAACCCAAACCGCCAACGCTTGGGAAATGAAGTTTGCAGCCCCACCAGCAGCCAATTCGGCATGGCAGCATCAAATCGCACCCTACATCGTTTCCAAAGGCAGCATCGCCGTCAACGGCATCAGCCTAACCGTGGCCGATTGCGATGCAGACGGAAATTGGTTTGAAATTGCCGTAATTCCCCACAGTTTTTCCGAAACCAATCTCAAATATTTGCAACCAGGAAGTTTAGTAAACTTAGAAGCAGATATACTCGGCAAATACGTAGCAAAATTTCTCCGCAGCGGCCGACAACCGCATCCCGAATCCTGGGAAGAAACCCCCGCAATCAAAAGTTTGGGAACAATTACACCAGAATTCTTAGCCGAACACGGATTCATGTAATCGCATAACTCGGCAGTTGAAACCGCTACTACAGAAACGAAGTCCGCCTCCGCAGACTAAAGAATAAAGTTGTAGAGTGCGACAGCGAACTATTCCATCAATAATCGACCACTCAAAGCTGACGCACCTACTAAAACTAACCTCTCTCTCTGCGCTCTCTGCGCTCTATGCGGTTAAAAAAATCCAAATCTATTCCCCAACAAAATTGTTTTTTCCCATAACAAACCCGCTACAATTGCCGCCTGCGAAACCAAAAACTATCAACTAAAACTAACTTCTCTCTCTGCGCTCTCTGCGCTCTATGCGGTTAAAAAATCCAAATTTATTCCTCAACAACATTGTTTTTCTCCCAAAACAAACCCGCCGCAATTCCAGCCTGAGAAACAAAAAACAATGCTGCAATTAATAGCTTTTGAATACCCGCTGCGTGGGAAAATGGATAAGCGAGCAAATTCAAATAAAACGACGGATGTTGCAATTTCCCCTTAGCCCCGCTGTTCGAGATAATTTTCCCAAACAAAAAAGCACCTCTACCGTAATTGAACTGCTGCCGCCAAAATTTGCCCAGAGTTAGGGCGTGAAAGTGATAAACTGTAACTTCAGGACGGTAGACCGCGCAGCCTCCGGCATTGAGCCAGCGAAAGCAAAATTCCCGGTCTTCTCCCGCCGCTAGCGAAAAAGTCGTGTCAAACCCGCCGATTTTTTGGAAAGCCTCAGCCGAAAGAGCAAAATTGTTAGAAGTGAAAAATTGCGCGCGATCGCCAATAGCATTGTAATAACTGTAAAGATAATCGATAAGTTGCTGGCTGGCCGTAGAATAGATGTTATCCTGCAGCGCGTTAACAGTCCGACCTCCGATTAAGCAATCTGGTGTTTCCATAAATCGCCGTTCCAGATTTCGCAGCCAATCTACCGCCACAGTACAGTCATCGTCAGTAAACACTAAAAATTTGCCCTCGGCTGCAAAAGCCCCAGTATTGCGCGCCGTAGCCGGGCCAGAATTTGGTTGTGTCAGAAGTGTGAGATTTAGCTGATTTTGAAAAGGAGAAATTGTACTTTCTACAGATATTTCCGTGCTGTCGTTAACCACAATGACTTGAAACCCATCGCGCGGATATTCTAGTTCAACAAAAGACTGAAGACACTGCGCTAATTTCTCAGGTCGATTGTACGTCGGAACAATAATTGAAAATAGAGTTTTAGCTTGGTTCATGATAACTAATAACTTTTAATTTTTCAAGCGATATAACACCGACTCAGTATTAAAATCTTTGCCGAAAACTGGTTGTAGCGGGCCATCGGGACTTGTCAGCCAAGATAAACCTTGTTTGGTGTATTCGTCTGTCTCAGTCATGGGCCCGAATCCCACAAGGCTAATTTTATTTTTTCGGAGGTTGTCAATCCATGCCGGAAGTCGATCGGCTCTAAAGGGTATGTATAAAACTTTTCTGTCTAAATTTCTCCCGTAAAACAAGTAACTGCGGGAACTTAAAAAGAATCCTATTTTTTCATCAGCTACTGTATTTTTGTCAATATATTCGTAAATGCCTCGATACAGTTGGGTTCTAGCAATATCTCGTTTTTCCCTCGCCACCCAACTCGCACTTGCGATTAATGCTATACACAGAAAAATTATCATGATATAACTCGATTTTTTCAAGTTTACCAGTTTATTTTTTAACTCGGTTAAACTTGAACTTTGCTTAAACAAAATCCAACCTAACAGCATGAAGCCAATATAAGCTAATAGGTAGATTGCTAAATCTAGCCCGTAGGGAGCTAATATTTTCATCACCATATTGAGGGCTTCCACTGGCTCGGATTTAAACCGGTCAATCAACCCGCTTCCCCAAACAATACTGTTGCCGGTAAAAGAAGCATTTTTAATCAAGTCAAAAATTATGTTGCTAATAATGCCGGAAATACTGCCAATTAAAACAACTGCTACGACAAGTTGATTCGGAGTTTTTAATTTGGTTGCTGTAGCTGCTGCTGCTATACCTAGCAAGCTTAGGAAGGAAAATCCGTATCTGAGGTTAAAACCGAGTATAGGGCTGAGTTGACCGATCGACTCTCCAGCAGTACCGGAGGTGTAAGGTGTAATTAGATACAGAATTCCGGTGCTGGCAAGAAGTACAATTAAAATGATATTATTTTGATTGATTGTTCTGGTTTTAGTTTGCAACAAAGCCAGAGGTGCTGCTAATACCTGAAGTGCGATCGCCAGAAAGGGCAGTTGCAATCTAATAATGATTTGTAAGCCGACAGTTTTCCAGTGGGAAATATTGCTGGGATTAAATTGAGCTGCTAAAGTGCTTTGCCAAATATTTAGAACTGGCGAAGCGGGCGGCTGCTTTACAGAAGGTATTGGTGCAGGTATGGGAGACTGTATGCGAACAGGCTCTAAGGGAATTTTAATATCGCCGACTTCGCCGACAGGATAATTGATTTGCAGCAAGTTTCTCGCATACCAAAAACATCCTAAAAGCAAGCAACAAGCTACGCCGCACAGCAAGACTGGTTTGAGAAAGCGGCGAATTCTCAAATTAGCTGGTGTGGAATCTTGAGTAAGGGCGAATCTTGTAATTTCTAATATTGCTAATCCTCCTAAGAGTGAGGCTGCATAAACTAGGCCAGTAATTTTTATTCCGGCTAGCATTCCTACCGATGCAAAAAATAGGGAGAGTTCCCAGACGGAGCGGCTTTTATGATAGGATAAACCCAGATACAAACCGACTGTAAATATGGCAGCTAGCGGTAAGTCTGGGTGAATGGTGTTAATTTGGTTGAGCACCATCGGTACTGTCAATACTAATGTTGATGCTGCCATAGCGTGAATTCTGGTAGAGCCAAATTTTACGCTCAATAGATAGACGGCTATTCCTTCCAGCACCCAGGCTATTAGCAGGGGAAAAGCTGCGAGAAAGTCTTCTTTGAATGGGATTACACACAAGGCAGATAAAACGTGCCAGTTGTAGGGATATACTCGGGCTTGCTCCTGTTCAAAAATCCAGTTTCCGGCGGCATCTAATAGTGTAAAGGAATGGGTTTGATACCATCGGGCGATCGCGGGCAGGTGAAACCACAATGAGTCATAATTGGTTGTGGGTTTGGTTGCTAGGGTGTAACACAGCACAATTCCCGCAAAAGCGGCGGTCAAAACAATTAGAATTTCGGAGTTGTTGAGGGGTTGTTTGAGTTTGGGGATCTGCCAATGCGATAAGGTAAAAGCTCTGTTTTTTTTGGTATAGATCGGGATTGTGCCGATCGCGCAAATCAAAATTTCTGCTATAATGACTTGAGCGAGATTTAGGCGATCGACACTTCCTAAAATCAAGCCGATACAAACTTGTATGATGCTCCATCCCGTCAGAAGTACGAGGAGAAAATGGGGAAACGAACAGTTACTGTTTGCTTTTTGATTCTCGAAAGCCAGAAACAAGCTTAAGGGAATTGGCCCGAATACAATTATTAGAAATAAAGTTAATTCCCACAAATGCTGCGTTATTAGCATAAGCTACTATTTACCAATTTTTATGGGTTTTTCCTCGCTACCAGGCTCTTAATGGTAACGAGAAATCTATCAGGTTCGCGGTTTTTGTGATGGTAATCGATTGAGAGCCTTCTTGGGAGAGGACTCGCATTCCTCATTACAAACTTGTCTGGTTTGTAGTGAGGAATGCAAGTCATTATCAAAAGCCTATCTGCTTGCTTGCTTCTGAGTTTTGGGTTTGAGAGCTTCCTTGTCTTTGGGCGCTGAAGTGTCAGCTTTTAACAATTCTGGGAATGGTGGCTGGAGGTTGTGAACTTCGATGTCCATTCCCAGCGGCAGAGGTGGAAGCATGGGCAGATCGCTTTCTAAATCCTTGAGTCCCCTAGCGCTTAGTGTTTCCACGATTTTCGGCATTAGGGGTACTTTGGCGGTTTCTAAACTGCCCATCATTTTGGCTACGGCGAATTCTAGCTGAGCGCCCGGATCTACCGCCACCCAACCCCGATCGGTCATTTGCCGAATCTCGAAGTGAAGGTGAGGCCCTGTAGACATTCCCGTACTACCGACGCGGCCGATAGTTTCTCCCTGTTTTACAAACTCTCCGGGTTTGACAAACAGTTCCGAAAGGTGTCCGTACAGAGTTTCCTGAGACTGTTTGTTGTGGTCGAGAACCACCGTCAAACCGTAGCCGCCCAACCAATCGGCGATCGCCACTTGACCCGCATAGGCCGCCAGTACGGGCGTTCCCATCGGAGCTCCCAAGTCAGTTCCGGTGTGAAACCTGCCGTAACCCATAACCGGGTGAGTCCGCCACCCAAACGGCGAAGTAATGTCGGCAGCAATAGATAGCGGAAACAACAGGCTGGTGTTGCCGTTTCCGGGCATTCCTAAAGGACGCGGCGTGAGATTGTAGTAAGCAAAACCTGTATTGCTGCCGCTGCTGACACTAACGGCACCGACTTGCACCGGCCCTAGTCCCATGCTGGGTTCGGGAGGGACGCCGTAGGATGCAGGGTTGACCGAATATCCAGAGTTAGCCGAATATCCAGAGTTAGCGGAGTATCCAGAGTTAGCCGAATATCCAGAGTTAGCCGAATATCCAGAGTTAGCCGAATATCCAGAGTTAGGCGAGTAGCCCTTGGGCCCATAAGCAGATTCTCCGCTGCTTCCTTGTCCCCAAAGCTTGTTGCTTACTTGTTGAATGGCTCGATCGACTTTATTGGCAGAATAACCCCGATCGTTATCGCCCGCATTTCCCCGAACATTGCTCGGAACATTGCTCGGAACGTTCTCCGCCAGGTTTTGTGGCAGATTTCGAGGCGGGGGTGCAATATACGAGTTACCGGTGATCGGGCTGTGGGGACTGTCGTTGGGTTCTTGTGCGATCGGGGTTTGGGGGCTGTAGCTGGGAGGGGCTGCTTCTGCAGTGACAGGCTCGTCCACAGCAGCAGGCCCGCACGAACCGCCACCGGAACCTTCGCAACCGCTCGATCGTTCTGCAAACTCGATTCTCGTCGGCGGTTCGTAGCCGCCCTCAGCGCCAGCGCTGTAGTCTGTATGGTCGGCTTCAGCAGTATGGACTGGGTTAACTGGCGCTTCAAAAGGAGGCTCTTGGGCTGTGGCTTCTGGCAGGGGAATCAGCGCAGGCTCCGGCAGATAATAGGCCGGAGGTGCTTCGGTGACGTAATCTGACTCCCGAGGCGGTTCGGCATAGACAGGCTCGGGAGCCGGAGCTTCTGCCTGCGGTGGGGAGTACGGTTCTGGCTCTACTTGGCTAACTGCTGGTTCCGGGGGGGCCAGAGGCGCTTCATACAGTGGCTGGAGTTCTGCTGCACCGGGGACTGCTTGTTCTGCTGGCGGTGTTTCGGTCTGGGCCCACACTAGGCCTTTGCTGAGCAGTCCCAGACTGGCGAGGCAACCCAGTCCTACCAGCAGCGAGCGATCGGACAAAAGGCGCGATCGAGTCCGAGCGCCTTTCGGGTTATTTTTGTGATGTTTGGTGTTCAAATGGGCTGCTATTTGCTTGTCTGGAACTGGTTTCACGATTTTTTTTCCCAACTCAACAGGGGACGCAAGGATATCTAAGTCAGTCGATTTTAGATTTTAGATTTTAGATTTACTTGCAACTTTGTGAATCAAAGGAGCCCGAACTAAAGTCTAAAGTTTTGGGCTGCTGGCGACAGGAGTCTTCAAGCAAGTATCTGTTTTTTTTGGCGGGGCCTGGATCGACTGTATGGCAATCCCAATCTTTAATACAGACTTAACTGATTTTACCCGGCTTGAGGCAATTTTTTGGCGCGTCGAACCAGCTCGAATGCTGTGGCGTCGATTCGCGATCGATGCCCTGATTTTTTGGCCGACGATCGCACTGGCTGGCGGAGTCTGTGAAGGCCACATTGATGATAGCGCTTTGACGTTCGTCTGTGTTAGTTAGTTCGCTCTATTTTTCGGGTCGTGCCAAATTTCGCCAGCGTCCACCGCCTCGGTCGATTTGAGATTTGAGATTCTTCGACTTCGCGAGCGAACAAGTTTTAGATTTTAGATTTACTTGCAGACGAGTGAATCTCAGTCGCCGGAACTAAAGTTTAAAGTTTTGGGCTGCTGGCGACAGGAGTCTTCAAGCAAGTATCTGTTGTGTTAGTTATTTCCCTCTATTTTTCGGGTTATGCCAAATTTCACCAGCGTCCACCGCCACTGGGCGGCTTCTTTCATCCCGATTTTTTTGATGAAAGCCGATCGCGCATTTAAACCTCAGCCGCCAAAATTGTTGATTGCTTAGAATAGAATGCAAATTGATTCGTTTGGGGATGGATGGCTTTAATGACTGTAGCTGGCGATCGCTTGACCAATTTTCCTGACTCCTTACCGGCGACCGGATCCCCTTCGGGGATCGGTTGGGAGTGGCAAAACTCCCAAGGTTTGCCTTATCTGACTTGTAGCTTGCTCTCTCGATGGTCTCACGGCTTTTTTACTCGCGATTTCTCGCCCCAAGGCCCGATCGAACTGACGGAAATTCTCGAACCAGGAGCCAAGGTTTACCGCCTTCAGCAGGTACACGGCAATGCGGTCCTCAAAACCGGTCAGTTGTCCCCGGTTGTGCCTCCGGTTTCGGAAAGCGCGGCTCAAAGCTATGTTGAGGCTGATGGGTTGGTGGCCGAACTAGAGGGTGAGGCGCTGTGGGTTTGCTCGGCTGACTGCGTGCCGGTGCTGATTGCTGACGATCGCACTGGACTGGTTGCGGCAGTTCACGCTGGTTGGCGCGGCACTGCTGCTAAGATATTACCAGAGGCAATCGATCGACTTGTGGCCGTCGGCAGTCAACTAGAAAATCTCAAGATTGCTATGGGGCCGGCGATCTCTGGAGAGGTTTACCAGGTATCTGTGGAAGTTGCCGCGTCTCTCTTAGCCGCGATTAATCCCCAGAGTGCTGTTAGTGCCACAGCAGAGGGCATTCTAGAGTTTTTGCACCAACTGCCAGAATCTCCTGTACTAGCAGATCCAGAACCTGGAAAAGTACGCTTGGATGTTCGCCTCTGCAATGCTCTGCAATTGCAGAAATTGGGAATCGATCTTTCTCAAGTGGCGATCGCTCCTTTCTGTACCTATTCTGACTCGGCTCGCTTTTTTTCCTACCGCCGCGATCGACTAAAAAAAATCCAGTGGTCGGGAATTGTCAGCGCCTGCGGGAAAAATCCCCGTTGAAAGCCTTCGGCAACAGGTAAAATTATTGTAGACGGCTAAGCTAAGGTAAAAACAAAAATCTTTAGGTTCATAATTTTTTATTTCCTGTTGCCCAATGCCTTCTACCTTCCTAATGTTTGCTGGTTTCTGTCTCAAAGCACTAAAAACTACCAGTAAAACTTTGGGGAAAGCGGCGCGGCTTTCCTCTCTTGTTAAAATTGCACTATTTTTAACGAGAGCCTTCAGCAGGTTATTAAATTTAATGACCGATCACTGGTGGATCAAAAATGCTTAGCGACCGCAAGGTTAACCATCATTGGTGTCAACAACCAAGTCAAATGCAGTACAGGTATACTATCTGACGATTAAAACCTAGAACCTCCCCTGGCCGCCCGACTATTTGGGAGGACAAAAAGCGCTCTTGCATCAACCCTACTCCCATTCTTAATGGAGATTAGCAGGGGATCGAGACTCAGCTATAAACGAGAGAAACAAAGGTTTTTAAACTTAAATTGACGCCAATGGTTTAGGATATCATCCTACACTTTCAAACCACGGCGGTTAACACCGCCCGCTCGCATCCCTCTCAGGTCTAAAGACGCTGAGTTTTCCGCATACCAACAAGTTTTATGAGTGAGCCAACTCCCTATCAACTGCTTGAAGTCGATGAAGATGCTTCCTTTGATGAAGTGCAAGAGGCCCGCACCCGTCAAGCCGAGCAGCACAGCGGCGACAAGAAACGTTTGGAATCGATCGAAGCTGCTTATGACGCGATTCTCATGGATCGCTTGCGACAGCGACAGGAAGGTAAAATTAAAGTACCCGAAGGCATCCGCTTTCCCGATCGGCTGACTCCCCCACCCGCAAGCTTTACTCCGTCTACTCCGTCGGGGAGTCCTGCTTGGTTGCAGCGGCTAATCGATACTCCTAGTCGATCGGACATTTTGTGGCCGGCTGGGGTTTATGTGGCGTTGGGCGGACTGAGTATTTATCCGGCGGCTAATGATTCTTTGCTACAGTTGACTCTGGCTCTTGGAGTCGGCTCTTGTCTTTATTTTCTTAATCGCAAGGAACAAAAATTTGGTCGGGCCGTGCTGCTGACTGTGGCGGGCTTGGTTTTAGGCTTGGTGCTGGGAGGTGTTTTCGGCCCTTTGCTCAGTACAGCATTGGTCTCAACAGAGAAACTGATTGCTTTGTTTACGTTTTTAACTCTGTGGCTCGTCAGCAGTTTTTTGCGATAGTCAGTAGTTAGTGGTTATTTGTAATTAGTTATTTGTGATTTGTTGGTTCCTAGTTCTTCAGTGTTATTGGTTGATTCTTAATGACAACTAACAACCATTAAGAGCCAGTAACCAATAACCAATAACCAATAACTAATAACCAATAACTAATGACTCCCTAAAACCATCTCAACTGCTTGGCTCAAATTATTAGCAATAAAATCCGGTTGGTGCATTTCTAATTGGGTGCGATCGCGAATTCCGCACAAAACACCAATTACCTTGACACCGTGCGTTTTTGCTGCTACAATATCCGCCTCGGTATCCCCCACCATCCAAAAATCAGAAGCCGGTGGCAGTTCGGCCAGAGCTCTAGCCATCAGCAGGGGCTTATCCTTCACATCCCCAGTTTTGACGTAATCGTTGGGGAGACAATAGCGGCGGTTTTCTGGGAAAAACTGCGCCAAATTGCAGCGGGTGAAGGCTTCGTCTAGTTCCCTGACGCGGCGCATGGTCATCACCGTTAAGTCTACTCCAGCGCGCTGCAACTTCTCTAAAGTTTCTACTGCACCCTGAGCGGGTCGATCGTACATCAGAAAAGGGAGAGTGTGGACAGTTTGACGGCGTTTGAGGGCAAAATCGACAGCTTGATCTGCGTCTAATCCTGAGAGGAGGGCGATTTCGGTTTCAGGAACCCGTGCCCGTTTCATGTCCCAAAACTCGGCTAAGGTGAGTTCGCGCACTGCTTGACCCTCACGCTGAGTCTCGGCCAGACACTGCTGGTAAACTCGGTAATAGCGATCGGACACGTCCATAATCGGGCCGTCAAAGTCAGTAATAAGTCTCAGCATTTAGCAGAATATTTTCCAGTTTTTATACAAATTGTTCAATATCATATCACTTCAAGGTAACAGGTTATTTACAAAATTTGACACCAATACCCAGGGGAGGTAAAGTGTAGAACAATGGCGCTAATTAAAGGCAACAGTTGAATTGAATTGTACCAATTCTCAACTATAAAAGTTGTTAGCAAGATCGGGAAGTCTACAATTAAAAACTGCACTATAAATAATGCAAATTGCTTGTTTAATTAATCATTATAGCCATTAACCGCTTAATTCAGACCGAGCTTAAATGCTTGTTCAAAACATTTGCTCGAACTCATATTCAGTTAGCGTTGTCAAAGAAAAAAATGTTATAAATGACAATTAAATAACTGTTAATCGTCGGCTGTCAAAAGTTAAAACTCGCATATAAATAGCTCTGGAGTTATATCGTTTCCGGTTGGATCGTCAGGTGATTTAACCGGCGCTAGAACACAGAGTACACAGAGTCCGAGAATATATATCTGAATCATTCCGATGAAGAGAGGATTTGATATTAGATCCTGTCCGTTCAATTCACAACAATAAGATTTGGTTCGTAGTGCGGATTTTAGTCCGCAACCCAAGAGCGGACTAAAATCCGCACTACGAAACGTTTTTGGTATGGTAATGGATCGGGCATAATATTACGTATCCAGCGCGTATTTATCGATCGTTGCGAGGGAAAGCAAAGTAAATATTGGACGCATGGATAGTCAGAAACCGGGTTTTTTACAAAAATATTTCATTCCGGCCCGCAGTAAGGTTAAAAAACCCGGTTTATTTGGCTGTAATACGTCCAGCACTAAAAGCTTTCACAAACCTCAGACATCTCCAATAATGCTTGTACAAGGGAGCATCTCAGTTTTGCATTTATAGTGCGAGCTGTCGCGAACTCGCGACAGCTCGCACTATAATAAAAAAATGCTTTTTGTAAAACTGAGATGCTCCCCTTGTGCAATCAGCTAAGAGCCTGCTTGCTTAGAAACTGTGAGAACAGAAATCTCTCGATCTATCCTAACAGTTCCATCAGCACAAAAAACGTAAAAATTATTTTTTCTACTCACCTTTGACCTGAATGTTACACAATAACGAAATCCTGCCACCATTGAATTCACAGATATGCCCCAAAAGTATTAACAATCTTCTAGACAAACTATTATCTTTGCGTCGCATAGAATTCCTCGCAGTCGATCGAGAACTGAAAATTCAAGAAACATCCTTAAACGCGCAAGACTTTGCCGAGATTCCCAATCAAATCGAAAAAGGCAGAGATGTGCGCGACTGTTTTCCCGAACTGATCGGAATTGAAGAACTGCTTGACGATATTCTAGAACAACGACAGTCAAGTTTCCATTTAAAATCAGTTACCAGAATCTTAAAAGATGGAACTTATTTCTATCTCGATTTATATATTTTTTGTCATAAGGAGCAGCTTAAACCTGAGAGATTAATTATTTTTTGCGAAGACGTAACGGACAGTGCCTCTCTTCAGCAAACTATGGTTCAAGCAGTCAACGAAAACAGTATTAAAGTCGATTATTTGGCTACTGCTCGTGATTATATTGATAAAATTCTTAACTCACTTAACGATATTTTATTGGTAACAACGGGGTCGGGAAAAATAAAAAAAGTCAATAAAGCTACCGAAATATTATTTGGATATACCGAATCAGAATTAATCGGTAAACAAATCTCAATGATTACTCCTGATGGGGAATTATTGCGTCAAATTAGCCAGCTACCTCCTGAACTGAAAACAGAATCTTGGCATCAAATAAAAGTAACTTGTACAACTAAAAATAGTTCAAAGCTGACAGTTGCTTTTTCCTGCTCTACTATCGACACAAGCATAGAAAGCAAGCACTATGACAACAAAAGCATACAAGATTTTGTCTGTGTGGGTAGGGATATCACTGAGGAACAGCGGATCAAAAAACGTCAAGCAGCACAGTATGCAGTAGCTCGTATTATGTCAGAATCGGGTTCTTTAGAGAGCGCCACTCCGAAATTTTTGCAAGCTATTTGTGAAAGTTTGGGATGGGATGTTGGCGAGCTTTGGACGCCTGTGGATGAAAAAGAGAGTAAATTTGATGCGGAAAATAGTCGCGACAAAATACCTTTTTTGTTGGCTGCACCAGATAATGTTATTGAAAATATTCCTTTTTTGTTGCGAGTGGGAGTTTGGCGCAGGGGGACTGAAGTTGGGGAGTTTGTGGAAAATTGCCAGCAGATTAATCTAGAGCCTGGTGCGGGTTTACCGGGAATAGTTTGGAACACTGGTTTTCCGCAATGGATTACGGATATTCTCAAAGATCGCAATTTTGTGCGATCGCACTTAGCAGCCAAAGCAGGATTGCAATCGGCTTTTGGTTTCCCGATTCGCGCCAGCGGTCAAGTGGTAGGGGTAATGACTTTTTTCTGCCAGGAAAAACAGCCTCTCGATGAAGATTTGCTTGAGATGATGGCTGCTGTCGGTTCTCAATTAGGGCAGTTTGTCAAGCGCAAATATGCAGAGAAAGAACTGCAAGAAGCCGAAGCTTCAATTCGATTTTTGTACGAGCAAGAAAAACGGCAAAGCGAAGAATTAGCCCAGCAAAACTTAGCTTTAGAACAGGCGAAATTAGAGTTAGAAGCTGCTAACCAAACATTGCAGGAACTCGCATCTATTGACGGTTTGACTCAGATTGCTAACCGCCGCAGCTTTGACAAAGCATTAAAATCGGAGTGGCAGCGGATGGCTAGAGAGAAAGCGCCACTGTCTTTGCTTTTGCTGGATATCGATTTTTTCAAACTTTACAACGATCGCTACGGGCATCAAGGAGGCGACGAATGTTTAAAAAAAGTAGCTAAAATTTTAGAGAAAAATGCTAGACGGGGAGGCGATTTATCAGCCCGTTACGGTGGCGAGGAATTTACGGTAATTTTGTCGCGGACTGAGGTTAAGGGGGCTATGCGGGTAGCTGAATTAATTCGCAGCGATTTGAATGCTGCGGCAATTCTTCATGCTGATTCCAAGGTAAGTAAATTTGTGACTCTCAGTATCGGGGTCACTAATGTTGTGCCTGCTGTCGGTTTATCCATTGAGGGGTTAATTGGAGAAGCCGATCGCGCGCTGTATCGAGCTAAACTAGAAGGGCGCGATCGCATAGTTTGCTTAGAATACAATCAAGAATTTCAGGGCCCGAAAGGAGTATTTTCTGATGATCGTGAGAGAAGCTAAAATTGCTGACGCACCTGCAATTGCCCGAGTTAATCTAGACACTTGGCGGACAGCTTATCGAAAATTTTTACCAGCAGATTACCTCGCGCAACTGTCATATCAAAAACGAGAAAAAAACTGGCAAGAAATCCTGTCAAACGTCAAAAATACTGGGGATTTTGTCTGCGTTGCAGAGAATGACTCCGGGCAAATTGTGGGTTTTGCTGCCGGCGGTTGCGAGCGTACTGGCAAATATGCTTATCAAGGAGAATTATTTGCTATCTATATTTTGGAGGAATATCAGCGTCAGGGAATCGGACAGCAACTCGTGCGAGCAGTTGTGACAAAATTGACTGAATCAAGCTTGAATTCGATGCTGGCTTGGGTACTGGGAGACAATTCAGCCTGCAAATTTTATGAGTTTTTAGGAGGTGAAAAAGTGGACGAACACCAAACCAATAAAGCAGGAGTTGCAGTCAAAGAAATTGCCTACGGGTGGAACGATCTCGCATTGCTGAAAGACAGGCTTGCTTGATTCCAAAATTGGCATTCTTATCAATTATCGATTAAATTTCCCCTCTTCATTTGTTCCCGTTCAATTGCTTCAAATAAAGCTCGAAAATTGCCAGCCCCAAAACCTCCAGCTTGCACCTTTTTGCCGTTAATTAAAGCAACTCGGCGCTCAATAATCTCGAAAAAGAAAGTTGGTTCGGAAAAAATTGGCTGAGTAAAGATTTGCAGCAGCATCGCGGCGGGAGTATTGTCTTGCCAATCTGCCAAAACTTGAGAAGCTGCAATTGCTTGCCAATCTGCGGGCAAATCGTTTTGCCGCTCTTGCAATTGGGAGTAATATGTTGCAGGAACGGGCAGAAAAGGCAAACCGCGCGATCGCAAATCGGTAACAACCCCTACAATATCAGCAGTTTGTAAAGCCATGTGCTGAATTCCTGACCCCCGATTTGCAGTCAAAAACTCTTGAATTTGAGAATTAGTCGATGCCGGTTCGTTAATCGGGAATTGCGCCCCACCTTCAGCGTGCATCATAACTTGGCTTCGCAAGGCCGAATTTTCAGTCTTAATGTCAAAATTTTGCTGCGGCGTAAAACCTAATATTTTTTGATACCAACTAACAGCACTTGACAAATCGCCCGATTCAACATTTAAAACTACGTGGTCGATTAAGGTAAACAGCGACAGCTTACCACAAACCCGTAGCACTAAATTTTCTTCTATTTGCTCAATCAGCGTGTGGCTTAAATCTCCCCAGCCAGCGATTTTTGCCCGTTTAAAACAACCTGCTGCTGTTAGGTTCTTTTGAATCGGTTCCAGAATTTGAGCGCCTGCAGCAGCCGCTCTAGCTACTGCTAATTCGATATTTTTTACCCGAAAACCCACATCGGCAATTCCGGGAGGATGAAACTTCAACCAACTAGCGGCGGGACTAGCGGGTGTCAGCGGCGAAGATAAAACAAAACATACATTACCGCTGCTGACAGATTCAGTGCTAGTGTGGCTGTTGGAAGAACCTGCGATTGATTTAAAGCCTAAGTGGCTGACAAACCAGTCGCGGGATACTTTAGCATTTTCAACGTAAAACAGAATGCGATCGAATTCCATAATCAATAATTGAAAATGGAAACTGAGGAATGGAAAATCGGCTGATTTTCAGTGGAAAACTGCCAGATAGGGACAGAGTAAGGGATATTTTTCATATTTTTCTCGTGCGCGCTACTAATAATAACCTCAAGGTTGAATATTATAACTCCCTCTCAAGGTATAAATACATCGGCACTTAAAAAAAAATAGGTGTCTGGGAGAACTTGAGTTTGGTGGCGATGCCTTAGCCCAGTAGATTTGAGATTTTAGCTTGACTCCACAGATGAATCTGGAACATTGAAGTTTTGTCTAAAATGTTGGGATAATCTATGAATCAAGGCTGGGTTTGTACCTATTGTGGGGTCAATCGGTGCGATAAGAACATTATACAAACTGAATCGGTGCGCCTCGGCGCACCCTACAAACTACTAGAAAAATAAATGACTTTCCGGCTGAATATTAATCTCCAGCGGCACAGCTTGCGGGTCAGACGAAAGAGCAAACATAATCGCATTTGCAGCGGTTTCGGTACTCAGCATTTTTGAGCGGTCTACCTTCAAACTCACATTATCCCAAAACGGAGAATCCACCCCGCCAAAATAGAATAGCGTAAATTTAATGCCGTAGCGGCGCAGCTCATCTGCCATGCACTTGCTAAAACCAACTACTCCAAACTTTGAAGCACAATAAGCAGTTCCCATCGCCATCGAATGCTTGCCCAAAATCCCGATGACATTGCAGATGTGACCGGATTTGCGTTCTTTCATCACATTCGCGGCGGCTTGAGATGTGTAAAAACTCCCTTTCAAGTTCAAGTCAAGCATCGCATCTAAATCAGCGGGTTCTAACTTGTTCCACTGCTTGAGAATTCCGGCACCGGCGGCGTTTATGAGGGCATCAATTTGTCCGAAATGTTCGACAGTTTTTTGCATCAGCGTCTCGACTTGCGACAAGTCGGTGATGTCTGTAGGTAGGCACAGTACCTCTGTTATTGAAAGTTCGCTTGCTAAAGCGTCTAATTTACTGCTGTCTCTGGCGGCGAGCACTAGCGTCGCACCCGCATCGGCGAGTTTGCGGGCGACTGCTGAACCGATGCCGCCAGTCGCACCCACCACAACCACAACTTTGTCCTGCATATCCCTTTACATTTCTTTACGTCCAGATTGTATGATAACTCAAGTTATTAGGAATTGGGAATTGGGAATTGGGAATTGGGAATTGGGCGAGCGCGAAGCGGAGGGATTGGGAATTGGGAATTGGGAATTGGAAATTGGGCGAGCGCGAAGCGGAGGGATAGGGAATTGGGAATTGGGAATTGGAAATTGGAAATTGGGGAACCAATAACAAATAACCAATAACAAATAACCAATAATAAATAACCAATAACAAATAACCAATAATTAATTTAGGGAAACCTGCCAGCCTTTTTCGCTTTTTTTTAGCTTGAGAGAAGTGCATGATTGCAAAAAGTTAGGGAGTTTTCTACCAAAATTAAACTCTTTAATTGTTTGGGTAATTTGTTTGCCGTATTGTCTGTGAAATTCGCTGCCTACATTGGAGAGAAATACAGAATTTTGAGGAGAGTTATCGGTTAAGTCGCTAACTATTTTGACTATAGCTTTTTCCAAGTCTTCGAGAGAATTAATATTGGTTAAGCTGGTCGGTGCTGCTTGGGTGTGATTCACATTTTCTTTGTTAAGTATGGGCGGTGGGGGGGGCGATTTAACTTCAAAGAGAGTGACATAAGTTTGAGATTTTTCTGAGGGTTTGTGAAGAACAAAATCGGTGGGATATTTGAGAAATATATCTCTGGTTTTAGTTCCTAGGAGATGCTGGGCAACTATTTGACTTAGGACTAAACCGTAATTTTCTGTAAATAAAGCTGAAATTTTGGAAATTTTAATCCACTGGGTTGAGGTGACTTTTTGCTCTTTTTTGATTAATTCTTTTAGCTGAATAACTAATTGTTCTACGGGTGTTATTTCTGGTAAAGTCACGAGGGAATGGGTTTCCACTTGTCCGGTTTTGCTGTTTAAAACTATGATTTTATCTATTTGCTTGCGGACTTGAAATACGGTTAATCCGTGGGCTTGTAGTGTATTGCTGAGGTGGGTGAGGGCGCGATCGGACGAACAGACAAAAATCTCTTTTGCTGTGGGATAATGTACGAAAATTGATGCGCCTACTGTTGCCATTTTTAAGTCGGCGCTGTCTTTGCCGGGGGGGACGTGAATCAGTTGATAGCCGCGCTGGTGAAATTCGGCATCTTTTTTGCCCATGCTGCGCCAGTTGGCAAAGGCTACTTTGATTTGGATGGGATAGTGGCAAATTCCTTCTAGGAATTTTTCGGTTTCGATGGTGAGTTGCAAGTTTTCGACATCTAGCAGCAAGATGGCTATGCCGACAGGAAGCGAATGTGTTTGGTTTGCGGTGGGATTTGGAGGTTTTGGGGAAACTGAGTTTGGTGATGGGGCTGGTGCTTTTGGGGCTGTGGCTAGCTGCTGAATTTGGGCAAATATTTTGCTGAATTGAGATGAATTAATGAATTCTGGAATCAGCAGAATTTGGAGATATTTTTTCGCAGTCTGCAGCAGGGATTTGGTATCGCTGGCTACTTGGAAACTTTTGGTCAATTTTTCAATCAAAACTGACTGAAAATCAGGTTTGGCCCAGGGGGTTTTCCTGTATTTTTCAGCTATCCATTCGGGATGTTGTTCCTGAATGGCAATTAGTGTTTGAGCGATATAGCGACTGATGGCGCTGAATACGACTGATTCTTGAGTGGCTAGGAAGGAAGTTCGATCGGGCATGGCCCTCTACAATGCGGGATGGTGTCTCAATCTATCATAATGTTAGTTTCTTGTCGGCTGCCGGACGATCGCCCGCAAAACCCAACCTGTTGCAATTAACGCCAATCCAGTCAGCCAAATTTCCCTCTCCACCCAGAAAGCCAGAAACAGACACGCAGCCAATCCAACCCAAGCCAGCCACTGCGGGTAAAGCCTTTGGGCGGGGGAAAGTTGCAGCGCTGCGAGGTTGGTGATGGCGTAATATATCAAAACGTTAAAGGCGCTGAATGACCAAGTGATTTTAACATCGCCGACGAGGATTAAAAGTGCGATCGTAATTTCGACAAATACCACAGCTACATAGGGCGTTGTACCCGAAGGATTCAGCCGCGCCAAGACTCTGGGCACATCCAGCCGCCGCCCCATCGCCAGCCAGACGCGCGACAAGCCTAAAATTAGGTTCAGCAATACTCCCAACATAGCGGTAATTGCCCCGACGGCTAACAGTTGCGAAACTCCCGGAGTGGGGAAACTGCGGGCGAGGACTTCCAAGGGTGCAGCCGCAGCGCCTGCTTGCAGGGACAATTTATCAGCTCCCCCCGCGCCTGCGACAACTATTGCTACCGCCATGTAAAGCACCATTGTCAGCACCAAAGTAAAAATTATGGCTTTGGGAATGGTTTTACTCGGCTCCCGCACTTCCTCGCTCATTGTGGCGATGCGGCCGTAACCGGTGTAGGCGACAAACATTAGGGCGGTGGCGTGGAGGATGGAGCCGATCGAACTATCATTTTGTACAGTGGCTATTTCCCATCTAATTTCTGGTATACCTGCAGCGATAAAGACAGCCAGAGATAAGAGTGTAACTGAGACTGTGGCGGTATTGGCAATATTCGATCGCCTGATTCCCGTCAGGACAATTAAAGTTAGGGCAGCGAGGGCTATTAATGCTGTTAGGATCGGGTAAGTGCGATCGGCAACACCAACTGCATTTAAAAAATACCCCGCAAAACCCAAAGCAGCAGTAGCAGCCGAAGCCGTTTTAGCCAACAGAAACATCCAGCCGGCTGTAAAACCCAGCCAAGGATTGAGATATTTGTAACCGTATTCATAAGTACCGCCGCTAACAGGATGACTCGCCGCCAATTGAGCGCTATTGAGGCCATTGCAAACAGCAACCAAAGCAGCGATACCCACAGCCAAAACCACCCCCGGCCCCGCAATTTCCGCCGCCATACCGATACTCACAAATACTCCCGTACCAACAATCGAGCCCAGGCCCATGAGAGTTGCACCGAAAACACCCAATTCTCGCTTTAAAAGTGGGGGAGACATATCAAAATGGTTTGCAGTAATCAGAATTATACCTGGCCGTCGCGATCGCACGGTCAGGTATAATTCTGATTCAGATGTAAAGGTAAACCTCCAGAAGTCAGTGGATTTTGGATAGTTCGGCTTGCTTCGGTTACGCTCAACACAAGTCGCGAGTGTACAAGTTTTGGATTCTGCGACTTGCTTCGACTACGCGAGCGAAAAAGTCGCGAGCGAACAAATTTTGAATTTTCGATTTAATCCACTTTTTGAGCAATAGCCACTTGATGTTCGCTGCCATTTAATGTTAATCGAAAAACCGAAGGTCGAGATTGCAAGAATTTAATCAAACTGGAATGAGCCAAAAAATGTTTGACAATTACATCGGCGTGACATTGATATTTCTTAAAAAACAGTTTCTTAAGTCTTGTTACAGAAATAACATCCTCTTTAGACTCAAATATCGCCGCTTCAATCATCTCTACCAGTATTTTTCCTACTGTATCAATGGAATCAATGGTAATTGAATTAGCCGGTAAATTGTCGGGCAAGTTCTGATATTCAATATTTCGATCGGCGGGAAGAGAAATTGCGGCTTCTTCTGTCGGATTGATTGGGTTTTGAAGTGATGAAAACAATCCTAAATTGGTGGAATTTATAGAGTTTAATTCGATAGCGCGGCGGTCTTGAAAAAGCTGAGTAACACTAGAAAACCAAGCTATCCGATCCTCAATAGATTGGTGTTCTGCCTTCAGCAACTCGGCAATTTTATCTGCCAGTTCTGTAAAAGTAGGGAGTTCCACTTCTTCTTTGCAAGAATAGTGATTGCTCTCCCCAGTCAGATGATTTTCTACAGACAAGATAGCATTTTGACTGCGTACCCGAAACACAGTCATTCCCTGATTTTGGAGTTGATTGCAGAGGTGATTTAACAAACCGTCGGAGGAACAAACAAAAACTTGTCGGACATCCCGATATCGGTATAAAATAGCAGCACCAAAGGCAATCATTTTACCATCAGCGGTGTTAGCGCCGCCCGGAGCGTGAATTAGTTCGTAACCGCGATCGTACAATTCAGTATCCAGCTTACCGGTGCTGGGGTTTTTCCAGTTAGCAAAAGCAATCTTAACTTGCAGGGGATAGCTGCACAAACTGGCTAAAAACTTTTCCGCATTAATGTCGAGTTTCAAGTTTTCTGCATCTAGCAGCAAAATCGCAATTTCCCGATCGCACTTTACGGCTGTTTCTGGGGAACTCGTACTGTCGGCGCCTTCGCAACTCAACGGAGATTGAGGCTGAAAACCATGTTGGCTAACAGCTTGGGACAGATAAAACTGCTGGCCGCGGGAACGACGGCTGTGGCGAAATCGATCGGGCGAACGTCGGGGATTTTTCATTAACTGACAAGGGTAGCTTAACTTTATGGTGGCCGATGGGCTAATAATAAAATAAATACACTTAACAATTCTTAAAGAAAATGGCTAGAGACTTGCGAGGATTCCTGAAACTCCTAGAAGAACGGGGACAACTGCGCCGGATTAGCGCCTTAGTCGATTCCGACCTAGAAATTGCCGAAATTTCCAACCAAATGCTAATCAAGGGCGGGCCCGGACTTTTGTTTGAAAATGTCAAAGGGGCAGAATTCCCCGTGGCGATTAACCTGTTGGGCACGGAAGAACGGGTTTGCTGGGCGATGAACATGGAAAAGCCGATCGAACTAGAAGAGCTCGGCAAAAAATTGGGAATGCTACAACAGCCAAAACCGCCGAAAAAGATATCCCAAGCCATAGAATTTGGCAAAGTCTTGTTCGACGTAGTGAAAGCCAAACCGGGGCGCGATTTCTTCCCAGCTTGTCAGCAAGTGGTGTTTGAAGGAGAAGGCGTGGATTTGAACAAAATCCCGATGATTCGCCCCTATCCGGGAGATGCGGGCAAAATTATCACCCTCGGTTTAGTAATTACCAAAGATTGCGAAACCGGCACGCCGAATGTGGGCGTTTATCGGTTGCAATTGCAGTCAAAAAACACGATGACTGTCCACTGGTTATCTGTCCGGGGAGGCGCGCGGCACTTGCGGAAAGCGGCGCAGGCTGGTAAAAAGTTGGAAGTTGCGATCGCCCTGGGAGTCGATCCTTTAATCATTCTCGCCGCAGCAACCCCCATTCCTGTAGATTTATCGGAATGGTTATTTGCCGGACTTTATGGCGGTTCCGGCGTGCAATTGGCCAAGTGCAAAACCGTAGATTTGGAAGTACCGGCGGACTCGGAAATCGTGTTAGAAGGAACGATTACTCCGGGTGAAGTTCTGCCAGACGGGCCCTTTGGGGATCACATGGGTTATTACGGCGGCGTGGAGGATTCGCCGCTGGTTCGGTTCAACTGCATGACGCACCGCAAAGACCCGATTTATCTAACGACATTTAGCGGGCGGCCGCCGAAGGAAGAAGCGATGATGGCGATCGCCCTTAACCGCATTTATACCCCTATTTTGCGGCAGCAAGTATCGGAAATTGTCGATTTCTTCTTACCGATGGAAGCGCTGAGTTACAAAGCAGCAATTATCTCGATCGATAAAGCCTATCCCGGTCAAGCGCGGAGGGCTGCTTTAGCATTTTGGAGTGCATTGCCGCAGTTTACTTACACTAAGTTTGTGATTGTTGTGGATAAAAGTATCAACATTCGCGACCCGCGTCAAGTAGTCTGGGCAATTAGTTCTAAAGTTGACCCAGTTCGGGATGTATTTATTCTGCCGAATACGCCTTTTGATACGTTAGATTTTGCCAGTGAAAAGATTGGTTTGGGCGGCAGAATGGGGATTGATGCTACTACGAAGATGCCGCCGGAAACGGATCACGAATGGGGTGAAGTTTTGGAGTCCGATCCGGATGTGGCGGCGATGGTAGAAAGGCGTTGGGCGGAGTACGGTTTGGCTGATTTGAATTTGGGAGAAGTCGATCCGAATTTGTTTGGATATGAGATGAGGTAAGGGAGTTAGGTAATGCCCATTAATGTGAATTTAAGCTATCAGCCCACCAAGTCTGTTAGTCATCCCGCGAGTCCGCCAGGGAATGAATTCCCTGTCTAATAGCTAAAGTCCTGTTCAGAGGACTGAAGAACTCATTAGTCCTCTTTGAGAGGACTTTCGCTTTGAGGCAGGGGTTTCAACCCTTGCCGGACTATGAGTTTTACCTTAAGTTGATACCAATGGGCATTGCCTTGTTGTTGATACCAAAGAAGAAGAGAGGTGGAAAAAATAATGCAAAATCTTGATATCGATCGAACAATTGCTGCTTGGTCATCTATTTCTAAAACGGTTTTTGTTCCTTGCACAGAAGAAGAATACGAGCATTTAGTCGAGCTTCTAGATAGTCTAATCGATAGAATCGGCGAGAACAAAAGCCATCCCCTTGCTTCGATGATGGATGTTATTGGTGTTTTAATCGAAAACTATGAAGCTGAACATATTCCTGAGTTAGAAGAGGTTGCGTAACAACTATTCTACTAGATAAGATGGCTTTCATTCGATCGCACTTCTTGAAATTATCTGCCAATCCTGAACGGACGAGCAGCCAGAAACCGGGTTTTTTACGAAAATCCTTCTCTGTCACCCGCCGATTAGATAAAAACGCGGTTTCTTTGGTATTGGCGAGTAATCCCTGTTTGGCTGATGCTTGGTTGCGCGATCGCCAATTGCGATGAACACCTGTTCGATCGTTCCGATTGCAGTCCTCTTTTGATGAATTAGGACTCAAGTCCTTAACTACAAACCTCATCAAATAGTTAAACATCCTGGCTTTGCATCAACCGCTGCTTCAAACGCGCCGGATCTCCCCGATCGACAACTTGGCCCTTTTCCAACAAAAAGGCCCCATCACAATAATTCAACTCATCCAAACGATGAGTCACCCACAAAGCAGTAATCCCGCGATTTTTCACCAACCGCTGCACCGCCGCCACCAAATCCAACTGAGAATCAGGATCTAACAAAGCCGTCGGTTCATCCAACAGCAGAATTTCGCAGTGACGGGCGATCGCCCCAGCCAAAGCAATCCGCTGCTTCTGTCCCCCACTCAAAGCATAAATCGGCCGCCGTTGCAAATCCAGCAAATTCACAGCCTCCAAAGCCTCAGCCACCCTCTCGCGCACCTGAAGATTAGAAAGCTTTTCCTCCACCAAACCAAAAGCCACATCAGCACCCACCGTCGGCATCACCAACTGGTGATCCGGGTTTTGGAACACAAAACCCACACGCCCGCCCAGATCAATTTCGCCCGACTGGGGGTGCAGCAGCCCAGCCATCAGCCTCAGCAGCGTAGATTTGCCGCTACCGTTAGTACCCAAAAGCATCCAAAACTCGCCCTTTGGTACATCCAGAGAGCAACCTTGCAAAACTCGATCGCCCGACGGCCAGCAAAAACCCAAATCCCGCACAGCAACCGCTGACTGGCCCATACCGGCACCAACACCCCCAGCCCTCATTCTCCTAATGTCATCGAGACAAAACCGGGAGCCCTACCTGAAGAAGCCGCCCCCGATTTCTGAGAAATCACCACCCCAGAAATCTCGCTGCTGAGCACAGCTACCTTTTTCTCAGGATTTTTCTCGCAAGTGAGTTCCAAAATTTGCGGTTGCGAGTTGCGAATCGCTTCTACAACCTGCTGGTAAACAGCCTCAGCGTCCTCGGCTAGCTTCCGCTGCACCGACAGCGAGACGGGCGTGTTCTTCACAATCATGTCAATGCTGAACATATAGTCTTAAAAACCTAAGTTTGGAGCTCTCTCCTCAGTATATATAGATGTAACGAAGTATTGTGTAGAAAAAACCCAGTTTCTGTAGCCCAATGCTCGTGAGTGCGCGCCCTGCTGGGCGCGCCAGCATTGGCGCGCCAGCATTTTAGCGTGTCCTCACGAACTCTTCGAGCTCCTATAACCAGCGCTGTAGGAGGACAGCACTAAAATAAAAAAATGCTTTTTGCCAAGCCCCAGATGCTCCCATTCCCGGTTGATTCGAGAACTTCGAGAACTTCCGAGGACAAGTCAAAATCAGGAAGTTATTTAAGAAAGGCTTGCTTTTGTAAAGAATTACCTTTATAATTGTGAATACGGTAAAGAAAAGTAAACTCTGTTCATAATCCTACTTGTTTTCTGCTAAGCAGAGGCAACGGTAGCAGACTGATGATTAGAGAAAAATCCGTTGTAATTATATCTATTTGGAGATTTGCGTAAATGACAATCGCAGTCGGACGCGCCCAGACCGAAAGAGGCATCTTTGATGTACTCGACGACTGGCTCAAGCGCGATCGCTTCGTCTTCGTAGGCTGGTCTGGGATTCTGCTATTTCCCTGCGCCTACCTATCCATCGGTGGCTGGCTGACCGGCACCACCTTCGTCACATCCTGGTACACCCACGGTTTGGCAAGCTCCTACCTCGAAGGAGCCAACTTCCTCACCGTCGCAGTATCCACCCCAGCCAACAGCCTCGGACACTCCCTGCTGTTCTTGTGGGGCCCGGAAGCACAGTGGGACTTAACCCGCTGGTTCCAACTCGGCGGGTTGTGGACCTTCGTCGGCCTCCACGGTGCCTTCGCTTTGATCGGGTTTTGCCTGCGTCAGCTCGAAATCGCCCGTTTAGTCGGCATCCGTCCCTACAACGCCCTAGCATTCACCGGCCCGATTGCCGTGTTTGTGTCGGTGTTCCTGCTTTACCCCTTGGGTCAATCAGGTTGGTTCTTCGCCCCTAGTTTCGGCGTAGCAGCAATTTTCCGCTTTTTGCTATTCCTGCAAGGCTTCCACAACTGGACGCTCAACCCCTTCCACATGATGGGGGTAGCAGGTATCTTGGGCGGCGCGCTGCTGTGCGCTATCCACGGTGCAACTGTAGAAAACACCTTGTTTGAAGATGGCGAAGGTTCAAACACCTTCCGCGCCTTCAACCCAACTCAGTCAGAAGAAACCTACTCGATGGTTACAGCTAACCGCTTCTGGAGCCAAATCTTCGGAATTGCCTTCTCCAACAAGCGTTGGTTGCACTTCTTCATGCTGTTCGTACCTGTAACAGGCTTGTGGATGAGTTCCATTGGCATCGTAGGTTTAGCATTAAACCTCCGCGCCTATGACTTCGTTTCTCAAGAATTGCGCGCGGCTGAAGATCCTGAGTTTGAAACGTTCTACACTAAGAATATTCTGATTAACGAAGGTATTCGTGCTTGGATGTCTCCGATCGACCAACCTCACGAAAACTTCATGTTCCCAGAAGAAGTTCTTCCTCGCGGTAACGCACTGTAATCAGCGCTAGTTATCAAAAAAGTCAACATTCTCAAAGGATTAAGATCAAGCAATTTAGGTTTTATCCTCAATGTTGAAAAAGCTCCCACCGATTGGTGGGAGCTTTTTTGTTTCGCTTTTTTTGTTTCAAAGCCGCGCATTTCCCGCTTGACACCGAACCCAACAGCCCCGCAATCCGTTCAAAAGCTCGATCGTCCGCTGGTAATTGGACGATCGAGCGAAAATCTCGCCGCAGCAGTAATTTGCCCAAAGCTGGCAAAAATATCAATTTGAATTCCCCCACTTCTGATTCCTTGTGTTATTCTAGTAATTGTGATTGCTGGAATGATACTCAGAACGCAGGTTCTTTCAGTAACGCTGGCAATAGCTAGCGCACAAATCCTGACACCAAATCTTGTATTTGGGTCAGGTGCGTTCAAATATAAACCATTTAGTAAAACTTGGAGGTGATGCCCATGATAGAAAGTAGTAAACGCATGGGTCATCAGATTGGAAACTACCGGCTGTGCGCCGGGGCCGCTCACTAGCAGTCAGCCGTCGTTTCCAACGGGAAACGAATTCCACGGGGAACCAGGCTGAGCTAGGGATTCTCCCGGCAGTCAGGTTCTAATCTGAAGACCCGCTAGACCGCTCTCATAAATAGTGTTACATCTTGAGTATTAAAACTTGAGCCTCAACACTATTTTTGAGAGCGGATAGTTTTTTGTAGGATTTTCCGCAGGTGGGCTGTGAATATGCCACACTCATCCCAAAATACCAAAAAAAATATGGCTGACCTACTTAACAATACGGAAATTCAAGAGCGCGCTAGTCAATTGTCAGGCTGGACAGTTGAAGGCAAGCAACTGCAATGTACCCGTTTATTTAAAGATTTTATCGAAGCGATCGCCTTTGTGAATAAATTGGTCGCCCCCTCAGAAGCCGCAGGACATCACCCAGATATCAAAATCTCCTACAACAAAGTAACAGTTAATTTGACAACTCACGATGCCGGAGGGTTAACTGAAAAAGACTTTGCCCTAGCCCAAGAAATTTCTACGCTACATTAAAACAGTTCGGCTTTGTCCGACAGGAGCCGCTGCATCTAGCGACAGTCCACAATCGCCACAAGCTCGCCAATAAAAAAATCGACTCTGGGTTAAAATCGGGGGTGAGAAAGTCGAGATGCAAAAAGTCCAATGTATGAAAGGCTGTTCGCCATCCTCCGACCATGATCGTATTTGAAAAGCCAGAGTTATTGAACGAGCCTGCTGAAAGAACCGATCTGATAGAAAAGCTTCTGGATATTGGTGCTGCTCTGTCGAGCGCTCAAGATTTAGGCGGTTTGTTAAATTTAATTTTATCCAAAAGTAGGGAAATTACCAGCAGCGATGCGGGTAGCGTTTACTTAGTAGACCGCAGCGACGAAAAACCTAAGCTGCTGTTCAAGGTAGCCCAAAATGCTTCTAAACCGAGCCTGTCGTTTAAGGAGTTTGCGCTGCCGCTGACAGACAAAAGTTTGGCAGGTTACGTAGCAATTACAGGTCAAAGTTTGAACCTGTCGGATGCCTACGACTTACCCCCAGCCGTACCTTACCAGCTAGATACCAGTTTTGACAGGGATATTAATTACCGCACTTGCTCGGTAATGGTGTTACCGATGCAAAACAGAGAAGGCGAGACAATCGGCATACTGCAACTGATCAATCGCAAAACAAAGGCAGATGCGGTGCTGACAGCCGAGAATGCCTGGGAATCGACGCAGGAGTATTCTTTATGGGAAGAAAGAATAGTTCGATCGCTCGCATCTCAAGCAGCAATCTCGATCGAGCGCAATCATCTCCAAGAAAGTATAGAACATTTGTTCGAGGGCTTCGTCAAAGCCAGCGTGCAAGTCATAGAAGCCAGAGACCCCTGTACCTACGGCCATTCAGAACGAGTAGCAGCCCTGACAGTGCGCCTGTCAGAAGAAGTAAACGCAGTCAGCAACGGATGGCTGCGCTCGGTCTACTTTAACAACCGCCAAATTCAAGAAATTCGCTACGCAGCCTTGCTGCACGATTTTGGTAAAATCGGAGTGCCAGAAGCAGTTTTGACCAAACAGAAAAAGCTCTACCCCGCACAGCTAGAAATCATCCGCCACCGCTTTGGCTTAGCTCAGCGGACAATGGAAATGGAATGCGTCCAGTCTAAATATAAATATTTGCTAGAGCATTCAGCCTACCGAAAACATCCCAGCGAAGAGCCAGAGTGCGTTCAATGCCAGCAAATAGAACAGCTAGACACTAAACTAGCAGAAGCAAAAACCAGATTGGCTCAATATTGGGAAATCCTGATCGAAGCCAACGAACCTCACATTTTGGCAGAAGAACCCTTAGCTCAACTGCGAGAAATTGCTGGGCAAACTTATAAAGATATCGACGGGGCAGTTAAACCCCTGCTGACTCCCGACGAGATCGTGCAATTGATGGTGTCGAGGGGCAACCTGACAGCGGAAGAACGATCGGCAATAGAATCTCACGTAATTCACACTTACGAATTTCTCAGCCAAATTCCGTGGACAAAAGATTTAAAAAATGTTCCCCAAATCGCCTACGGACACCATGAAAAACTCGACGGTACCGGCTATCCGCGAGGACTGAAAAACTCTGAAATCCCGATTCAGGCGCAATTAATGACGATCGCGGATATTTACGACGCCCTGACAGCGGGCGATCGTCCCTACAAACGAGCTCTGCAGACAGAGGCAGCGATGAAAATTTTGCGGCAAGAAGCAGCTCACAACAAAATTAACGCCGATTTGTTAGAATTGTTCGATTGCCGCCAAGTCTTTAGCGTCCTCGGACACAGCTTGGATGGTAAAGTCGAATCAGCCTAGACGATTCGGGCGTGCTGTGCTAAAAAAGTACAGAGGCGATCGGGCTTTTGGATGCAAGCAGTCAAATCAATCGACAGCCTAAGTCTTGTCAGGTTTTGAGGCAGTCGATGGCAGGGTAAAAAATACGCCCTCAGCAGCAGCCGATCGCATCCATACACTCAGTCAGACCAAAAGAATCAAAAGAAAAAGTGAATTTTAGGTCTTTTTTTGCAGTATGCTAGTGGAGCAACTACTGACGGCATAGAAGACTAGAAAAGTTTCTCTGTAATCGGTGTGAGGATGAGAGTGAATATGTCGAAATTTTTGTGGAGTTACCTATTAATCAGCCCAGCAGTCTTAGGAGCTACCCTAGTAGTTTCTTCGAGCGCGATGGCAGCAAACGCTCAGCCCGGTGCTGATGCGCTCAAGCCTCAAGCTGCCAAAGCTGAAACTGCTGAAACCTCGGAAGCGAAAGTCAATGCTGTAGCAGCGGTTGACGAAACTACCGCAGCAGCAGATCGAATCGCAGAAAATTCCCCAGCCGCTGGCATCGAAACAGAGCCAGCGATTGCAGCTTCAAGCACGGCTGCAACAGAAAGCGCGATCGCCACAGCCAACACAGCCCCCGCAGCGGAAAATCCCGAAGCGGCACCACCAAAACCTGCAACTGAATCTCTAGCAGCAGTTGAGCCCACAGTCGCTCAACCGGTAGAAAATTCAGCGGCTGCGAAACTAGAAAATCCAGCCCCGACAGCTACGGCTATCCCAGAGTTCCTCGGTGCAGTTCAATTAGAAACTACCGCCCCGGCAGCGGCAGCCCCGGCAGAACCAACAGCGGCAGCGCCAGCAGAACAAACAGCACAGGCTGAACCTGTAGCCCAAACAGCACAGGCTGAACCTGTAGCCCAAACTGTCGCACCACAAGCTCAAAACCCAGCCGCCACCTTAGAGCAGCTCAATCAGTACAGCAGCGAAGGTGCAGCAGGTGGCGAAACTCAAGGTCAAGTCACCTCAGTATCTCAACTTTCTGACGTGCGGCCTACAGACTGGGCATTCCAAGCACTGCAATCCCTAGTCGAGCGCTACGGCTGTATTGCCGGGTATCCCGACGGCACATTCCGCGGCAACCGGGCAATGACCCGCTACGAATTCGCAGCCGGTTTAAACGCTTGCTTAGACAAGGTTAGCGAGCTGATCAGAGCAGGCAGCGGCAACTTAGCTACGAAAGATGACTTGGCAGCCCTCCAACGGCTCCAAGAAGAATTTGCAGCAGAACTGGCAACCCTGCGCGGCCGCGTCGATGCTCTCGATGCTCGGACAGCCGAACTAGAAGCCAACCAATTCTCAACTACTACCAAGCTGACTGGGGAAGCAATTTTTGCCCTCAGCGACGACTTTGGCGGCAACGATGGCTTGTTTGGCAGAGGCAATGACAGAATCATCGGCAAGGGTAACAATGAGACCGTCTTCCAACAGCGGGTACGTCTCAACTTAAATACCAGCTTTACCGGCAGAGACTTGTTACTTACCAGACTTCAAGTCGGCAACGGTCAAAGATTTAACCTTGGGGCTACCAGCGAAGGCACTCAAACTTGGAACGTAGTTGGCAGAACCGACAACGTTGTTGCCCTAGACAGCTTGCTATACAAGTTTCCTGTAGGTCAAAACCTGAACGTTACCTTGGCAGCTAACGCTGGCGTTTGGGACGACATTATGCCGACTGTCAACCCTTACTTTGAAGACTATGACGGTGGCAACGGCTCCCTGAGCGCCTTCGGACAGCGCAACCCGATTTACCGCTTGGGTGGCGGTGCGGGTATCGGCTTTGACTATGCCTTCGGTGGCAGGGGCTTGCTGGGCGGCGTGTTCGGCCCGACTTCTCTGTCCTTCGGCTATTTGGCCTCAAGTGCAGCCAGTCCTGCTAAGGGTTCAGGCTTGTTCAACGGCGACTACGCCGCGATGGGACAGTTGACTTTTACCCCCGGACGCAACTTGCAAGTTGCTTTCAACTACAACCACGGTTACTTTAGCCGAGGTAACTTCGGGTTTGACAATGCTTTGGGAAGCGGCCCCGATAATCTCGGCGGTTTCACTGGTACCGGTGTGGCTAATTCCCTCAACGGTTTGAGCGACGGCTTCCCCGGTTTCCGGGCTCGCAAAGTGGTCAGCAACTCCTACGGCGCTCAGGCTTCTTTCCGTCTCAGCCCGAGATTTATCATTGGCGGCTGGGGTGGTTTAACGAATGCTCGCATTCTCGGCATCGGCGATGCGAAAATTTGGAACTACGCTGTCACCTTGGCTTTGCCTGATTTAGGAAAAGAAGGCAACTTGCTGGGCTTTGTGGTAGGTCGCGAGCCTTACTTGGATAAACTTGATGCTCCCGGCAATTTGGATAACTTCAAAAACGATACTTCGTGGCACTTTGAAGGTTTCTACAAGTTCAAGGTTTCGGATAACATTGCTGTGACTCCGGGCGTAATTTGGATTACTAACCCTAATCAAAACGATCGCAACGATGACATCATTATTGGTACTCTGAGAACTACTTTCACGTTCTAAGAGCCGATTAGAGGAGGCAGGACGGGTCATACCATCTCTGCAACTCTAGCCAAATTTAGCCCTGCTTGTTGCAGGGCTTTTTTGTGAGGTGGACGAATAAGGAAATTAATCCCTTCAAAAAACTTGCGAGAAGCCCATATTTTGCAGAGGGCTAAACGTTAAAGGTGACACCTTCTTCACCTGACTCCAAAACCCGAAAGTCTAATTGCTCAAAGAAGCGATCGCGCGATCGTCGTATCTTATAAATCTTATTTAAAAACTTTTTTCCCCACTTTGTTTTATGGGTAGGAGCGGGGGTAGCAGGAGCTGTTCTGATCGCATTGGAAGTAATTGCAAGGCTTCTGGGGTTAGTATTGCGTGATGTCTTTATAGACACTATTATTTATGACAAAACAGAACAGTTTGGAACTTGATTTTTCTTGGAAAGATGGGGAAAGCGGAGAATATTTTAAGGCTTTGTCTTTACCAACTCTACCGTGGGCTGCTCCTTTTCTACCGCTGCTAGGATGGCCAAATGCTCTATTAGAGCAACCGTCTATCTGGGAGTCTATTTATACCCAGGCTTTTATTGAGCATGAGACTCGCTATCGGATGAGAGATTGGACAGGTACACATGGTGAGCGAGGCGAGCTTGTACGGCAGGTAATTGTGAAGGCGTTGCCCCTGCTAGCACAGCAGATGGGACGGAATGTGGCAATTGATTTAGAGAAATGGGTCAGGTTTCACTTCTTCTGTCTTGAAGCCAAAAGAGCGATGAGAGAGTGGGAAAGAACTCTTCGGATTGCCTATTTTTCGCCAAATTCCCGTAAGTATCAGAGAAAAATTCCTCCACCCGCCGTCTTAGTGCCGATATTGCCTCTTATTGCTGAAATGGTAGCTCTAGATCGCAGAACCGAGATCGGGGACGCTTTGAAGCGTGTTGCTCCACCACCTCCATACGAGCAGATTCCCTACGAATATATGGAACATTGTTATGAAGCAACGATGCTATCTGGGGTAATTGATCGATCGTTGACGCTGAAAGCTTTGCAAACAATTGCCTCTAGACTTAATGACACGGAACGTTCAGAAGTGGTAACGTGGGCAGAGGCTCAAGCTCTGATTATGTATAGAGATGGTAAGCCAGAGAATCTGTGTGGAGATAAGTATTTGCAAGTTGAACTTCCCTGCTTTGATGTTCCATCATTACTTAACTTTTCTACTGTAGATGAGAGTGCTTGACGGAAGCCACCACGAGAATAAGACTGTGGATTAATGAGCGATACATACGATCGCCCTGCGAGCCTCTTTTGCAATAAATCTATGAAACTCAACAAACTCCAGTGGAGAACCGGGGTATAATCAAAGGTGAGGAGTGAGAATTTGGAACTCAAAATTGAGAATGATTCTAAAATCTAACTTCAAAGTTGAGCATTCTGGTATTTAAAAGTGAAATCATGGTAGAACTCTCCTGTAAAAGCGAATACGCAATCTTAGCTTTGCTGGAGCTGGCTGATTGCTACGATGAGGGCGAGCCCCTGCAAATTCGCCAGATAGCGGCTCAGCAAAATATTCCCGATCGATATTTAGAACAGTTGCTGGCTACCATGAGACGCTGCGGGCTGATTCGCAGCCAGCGAGGAGCTAAGGGCGGTTATATCTTGGCGAGGGAACCGTGGAAAATTACACTGCTGGAAATTATTAACTGTCTCGAAGGTTCAGAATTAGATCGCTCCCAAAAAGACTCGCCGGCTCAAACTGTAGAAAGTGCTGTAATTTGGGAAGTTTGGCAAGAAGCCCGATCGCAGGCCAACTCGGTTTTGCAAAAATATACGCTACAGGATCTGTGCGAAAAGCGCAATGGCAGGCGGCAGCTCGATATTATGTATTACATCTAGTTACTATTGCCAACGAGCAATTAACAATTTACTCTCAACAAACAGACAAAGATTATGCGTATTGCTGGCGACATTACAGAATTGGTCGGACACACACCCCTGGTGCAACTCAACCGCATTCCCCAAGCCGAAGGCTGCTTGGCTCGGATTGTGGTCAAACTCGAAGGCATGAATCCGGCAGCATCGGTAAAAGACCGGATTGGTGTCAGTATGGTCAATCAAGCCGAGGCCGAAGGGCTGATTACTCCAGGAAAAACGGTTTTAGTAGAACCGACTTCTGGCAATACCGGAATTGCTTTGGCAATGGTGGCGGCGGCGAAGGGCTACCAGTTGATTTTGACAATGCCGGATACTATGAGTACGGAACGCCGATCGATGCTGCGAGCTTACGGAGCCCAACTAGAACTGACTCCCGGCATTGAGGGCATGAGCGGCTGCATCCGCCGCGCTCAAGAAATTGTGGACAAAACTCCGAATGCGTATATGTTGCAGCAGTTTCGGAATCCAGCCAACCCGGAGATTCACCGTTCGACAACGGCTGAGGAAATTTGGGCAGATACCGACGGTGAGGTGGATTTCCTGATTTCTGGAGTCGGCACTGGCGGTACGATTACGGGTGTTGCAGAGGTACTCAAGTCGCGGAAACCCGAGTTTAAGGCGATCGCCGTTGAGCCGGCCAACAGTCAGGTACTGTCGGGCGGAAAGCCCGGGCCTCACAAAATTCAAGGTATTGGTGCGGGTTTTGTGCCGCCGGTGCTGAATGTGGAGGCGATCGACGAGGTGATAATTGTTACCGATGACGAGGCGATCGCCTACGGGCGTCGCCTAGCCAGAGAAGAAGGACTTTTGTCGGGTATTTCCAGCGGTGCGGCACTCTGTGCGGCCTTAAAAGTCGGCAAGCGTCCAGAAAATGCCGGGAAATTGATCGTGATGATTCAGCCTAGCTTTGGCGAACGCTATCTGAGCACTCCCTTGTTCCAAGATCCAGAACTCAATCTAGCGGTGGCTGTCAACTAAATCAGCTTCCGGCGCAAGTCGCAGCAACTTTTAGCAGGGCGTAGAGTTTACGCCCTGCTGTTGTTTGTAGTGAGGAATGCAAGTCATGATTAATATCAAATTTGCAGAAAGAATATTGTCGGCGATCGCAATTGTGCCAGTCAGAGGAATGCAAGTCCTGTTTAACACAAATCCGTCAAGAGAAGAGCAAAGTCGGATGCTGCGAACTTTTTCAAAACTCAATATTTTTATAAAATCGATTTATAATAATTTGAAAACAAAAGTTTTTTACCGACAACTTTTGACATTGATATCAAATAAATAACTAATATTTTAGCAAAAAATGATATTTTTGTCAAGAATTTTTTCGCAGATTATCTAGATTTCAAGGAAATAAGAGCGTGTCTTCCGTTAGCAATCACTACAAAACCCTAAAAATTAGTCCAACAGCAACACAAGCCGAGATTAAACAAGCATACCGCCGTTTAGTCAAATTATTTCATCCAGACAGCCAGAGTAAAATAGCCGGTCACGAAGAAATTATCCGCCTCAATGCAGCCTATGAAATATTAGGAGATGCCAAGCAAAGACAATCCTACGATCGCCAAATTTCCCCAGAAAGCGAAGAATTGCGATCGCCCAGCACGTCCAACTTCAGCCGCCAGCGACAACAAACAGCGCGGGATGCCGACGAACAAATGGAACAGTGGCTGATTAAAGTATATAAACCAGTCAATAGAATGCTCAACAACATTTTGAAGCCGCTGAAAAAGGAAATAAACGAATTGTCAGCAGATCCGTTCGATGACGAACTGATAGAAAAGTTTCAAGCCTATATCGATAACAGCCGCGAATTTCTTGAAAAAGCTCATAACAGTCTTAGATCGATGCCCAATCCATCTAATCTAGCCGGAGTAGCCGCCCATCTCTACTATTGTATCAATCAAGTCGGCGATGGCATAGAAGAATTGCATTTATTTACCCTCAATTATGACGATCGCCACTTACACACAGGTCAAGAACTGTTTAGAATTGCCTCTAAACTACGACGGGAAGCACAGGATGAATTAAAGATGAGAACTTAGTTAGTTGAAGGAGAGGGGGAGAATGGGAGAGGGGGAGAGGGGGAGAATGGGAGAGGGAG